>JAYWFX010000080.1:0-18417 GCA_043778575.1 bacterium
TACTAGTTTTTATCAGATTACTCTGTAGGAGATTAACAGGTTGTTGTAGTTTAAAATGGGTAAAGAAAAGTGTTTAAAAGATTTCGGAAGGGTTCTAAGTCATATATCAATGCCTGTGATATTGGTTCAAATAGAGCTATCCCAATGCCAAGTTGTGGTGTATGGGGAAATGGGAAGGCGAATGTTGATATTGTTCAAGGTGTTAATTTTAAAGATAGAAGTGGTAACCTTATATTGAGTAACCAAACTGTAAATACTAGAAAAATGGTTCAAGATATCAAAGATGGTAACATTTTACCAAATGTTAGTTTAGCTACTGGTAACTCTACATTTAAAAATACTAGTGGCATTTTACCAGTTAATGGTGATCCAGCTTTTTATGTTGAGTATGGAATTCCAGTTACTGGTATACTAGGGAAAGGGCCACAGAGGATAGTTATTGGAAAAGATGGTTCTTATTGGTATACGGCTGATCATTACAGCACTTTTATTCAACTTAATAAGTAAAAATCTAAATTTATTATGTCTATAATCACAAATTTTACTACTAACCGTAAGTCTATATACTTAGAATTTAATAATATTGATTCATTAACAGACTTAATTGATCAATTTCATTTGCAAACTAACGTACCCGTTTATGCAAATAATTGGGATGCTTTTAGAAATTATTTGTTAGATCTTGAAGAAATATCAACCTTTTGTGGTGTTGAGATTGATAGACTCCTCATTTTTCATAAAGGCTATCTTAATCTGAAAGAAAACGAATATAATACATATTTGAATATTATAAAAGAGACAAAATCTGGTGTAATCGAAGTGTATTTTGCGAAGTAAATATTTTACATCCAACGATAATATTGGCTTAAATCTAGAATAGTTTCATGACCTCCGATTTTAGTAAAATATGTTGGGATTTACTGTAGTTAATTTAACTTGTTTAAAATGTTGCGCCATATTCAAACAAAATTTCTTGACAGCTGTCGAATTACATACCTTTATTACGGCTATTTATGCCATATATGAAGGACTTTCTATCTTGGTTTAATCTCAAGCCTATACTTGATAACAAACAGACAGTACCACCATTTGCAAACCAAGAGATATGGTGGTGCAGTATTGGGGTGAATGTAGGAACAGAAATTGATGGTAAAAATAGTTCTACATCACTTTCAAAATCTCAGTTCACTCGTCCAGTTATAATCCTTAAAAAACTAAGTAGGTTTAATTTTATTGGAATACCTCTTACTTCAAAAAACAAAATTGGTAGCTGGTATTTTCCTTTAAAAATGAAGGACAAAGAATCAAACCTTCTGTTTTCTCAAGTACGCACATTTGACTCCAGAAGATTACAGCGAAAAATTGAAAAAATCTCTGACACCCAGTTCAGCCAAATTAAAAAATCTTATCTGAAATTTCTGGACACATAAAACTAAATTTAGGCAAAAATAATCACCCTCTTTCGAGGGATCGTCGCCTAACGGCAAATATGATCCCATTATGTACAAAATAATAGTGTTTGTCAAGAATATTCCGCTGACCTTAATATAAACAATGTAGCACCACCTACGCTACAACCACCTACAAACTCAAATACGACAGAAAATCACCTGATCTATCATGGGTACAAACACAAACAGCTAGTACCATAAATCCATTCTCAACTTCACCTTGGATACATGGAGGAGATCCAGTAGCATTTACCATCAAAACCAATGAAGAAGTAAATGAAGTAAGTGTCCTCAATGAAGTAGGCTTTGACTGCATAGCTCGAAAAGGAAACAATACTCTGATCGTAGGAGGACAGATACAATCTAACTGTGATCCAGAGAGTGTAGGAAGTGGTGGAAACAATAATGGTAATAGGGGAGATGGAACAATACCAGGAAATGGAAGTTCAACCATAGGTAAAGTAACAAACCCAATTGATAACTCAACAGTAGATTGTTCAGGATTTACAACGTACGAACTTAAAACTGGCTTTAAAGATACAACTCTTGGAAGTAATCGACCAAACGTACACTACATCTGCCACTACACCTATCTCTCTCAGACAACTCACACAGCACTTTTGACCAACTTCCATTACAGGATGCAGTCATTTACTCTGTTAAATTATCGTCATATTCTCCATCAAACGATAAAATAGTCTTTTTTGTAAAATGTAGATTTAGGACAACATTATTATCCACAGCTCTACAGACACCTGTTACTTCATCGCATTCACCATTTTGGCGTAAATTTTTTATGTGTTGGAAATAGTATAAAATGTGCTCAAAATCTTTTGGAAAATAACTTTTCATACTTGATTTATTTCGTACGTATGATTCATCGATTTTGGGAAAAATGCTGTACATTTCAGAGTATTGCTTACGAAGTTCTATATTTGGTTGAAGTTCAGCTTTTTCTGTAGGTAAAAAATCATTTAAACTTAAATCTGACAAAGTCGTTTTCGTTATATTCTTGATGCTTTCATCTGCAAAATCTGGGAGAATCGGGATAGGAGACGGAACAAAATTTAGTGTTTTACTGGGTTTAGGTAACTGATCTATTTCCTTAACAACAGTTATTTGTTTAGATTTATAATAGTCTCTGATACCTGATTTTAGCTCAACATACACACTGAAGTAAACTAAGATTAAAACTATTATCGCAGTGCAGTATATATTTATTACACGTAAAATTCTCATCACATTTGATTGTTTATTGCTTTTATATCTTTTACTGAGGAAGTAATCAAAAAGTAAGCTCGCACAACAATAGAAACTCACCAAAGCTAAAATTCCATAATACGCAGCGTAACTATCAAATTTAATGATTGAAAAATTGATGTATATAATACTAATTTCAGGTCGTAACTGTATGATACCTAAAAGTTTTGGCGGATTGAAAAAATTTTGAATTGTTAAGTAACCATAAATTAAAAACAGCGAAACAGAGATAATAAAGATAGGTACTTTTTTTAGCATTGGGTTTTCTAAATCAGTGTGTCGAATTGATTTAATAGTTCTATAATTACCAGATGGCATATCCAGCTATCTACAGCATAGATTTGATTTGTTTGCAATTGAATAATCTTGATTTTACTTAAATGAGTAAGAGTATATACGTTCAAATGTCACAATGCCACAGTCTTGGCGTATCACTCCGTAATTTAACTAGCTAGCTCATTGATACATTCTAGCAGTTTTTTAGCGCCGATCTTTTTATTTGACGATACTTCAAAAATTGGAATTCTGTCGATTTCTGAAGCATCTTGGATTTGGTGGTATTGTTCGATACTTTTCTTTAACTCTGCTCTAAATTGAGCTATATTTTTTTGAATGACTGATTGTTTTTCTTTGTCTGTTTTTGTAAATACCAAGGCAAAATATTGGTGTGATGAAAATAACCAATTAGTAAACTGAATGTCGATCTTTTGTGGAGAAATACTAGCATCTATGAGTGAAAACACACAACTCAACTGATTTCGATTCTGAATAAAGTCCTCGGTAAATTCACCCCAGTTCATACGTTGTTCTTTGGAAACTTTAGCGTACCCATAGCCGGGTAAATCTACAAAATATACTGGCTTCTCAAAATTGCCATTGATTAAAAAATGATTGATGAGTCTCGTTTTCCCCGGTGTTTTGGATACTTTACTCAGATTACCCGATCCAGTTATATAGTTAATGAGTGATGATTTACCTACGTTAGACCTACCAATAAAGGCAAATTCCGGTAGATTATTATCGGGACACTGCGACATATCAGCGCTCGATTTTATATATTTAGTCGAACGAATTATCATCTACTCATTACTCTTTAGAAAACATGTTGTGTCAAAACGTCAATTCACCACACTAAATATCAATGTGGTACTCCACGCACTGCTGGGTTTTACTAGGATTGGCTGATCATTTATAGCGTTTGTTTTTCGAGTAAAAGGTTCAATACAGACAAAATGTGTATCGGATTTTTGAGGTGTTTGGCTCCAGACTACAATATTCTCAAAGTGTTTGGTGTCAGTTTCTGCGATAGTTATGATTTTGTCGGGAAATACGCACACCATTGATTTATCAGTCCAATTATAAAAGTTTCCATCCATATCATTTTCCCAATCTATTGGGTGTAGATCTAGTGATGCGTCGCTGTTCATGATCTTTAGTTGTGGTTTTGATAGGTGGTTGAGGGCAAAATATGGATGCAGACCGGGAGCAATAGGAAGGTCTTTTTTGTCTGTATTTTTTACTTCAATGGTATATTCTAGCGAGTTTGGTGATTTCAAAGAAACGATGATACTGATTTGAAATTCAAAAGGATAGGCGATCTGCATTTCTGGAGAAATATTTAGGTTGGTGAGTGATATTTTTGCTGAAGATTCTGACATGTTTACCAACTGCCAATTACTATCACGAGCAAAACCGTGTTGCCCAATCTTTTTGTGGGAAATTTTCAGCACTCCGTCATCTAGTGGGTTTGCAAACGGAAACAACACTGGCATACCACCTCGACGCTCAGTTGACCCAATATAAAAAATATCATCGGAGTTTTTGGTTTTTTCATTGTAAACTTGCCATGATAATA
The DNA here is from genome assembly GCA_043778575.1 of bacterium. Classification (GTDB taxonomy): domain Bacteria; phylum Patescibacteriota; class JACMRA01; order JACMRA01; family JACMRA01; genus JAYWFX01. The sequence continues at coordinate 4,567 of JAYWFX010000080.1, forward strand.
TGTTACCACCATCGAGAGAAAGACTCACACAGGATCCATATTTTGACAAAAGAATTGCTGGATTCATAGATACCAAATCTGTAATGAGAAAAAGTATTAGTCAACAAAATATTAGTCCACAAAAAAAAGCGGGATTGCTCCCCGCTCAGTGTTTTTTAGGCTTGGATCTATTGAATTATTTCGTTTGTGATTTCTGATACTTTTGTTGGTGCAGTTGATAAAACATCGACGACCACGTTTACAATCTCAGCATTTGAACCCATAGTAGGAGTGGCTTTAATTTGTTCGGCTACCTCTGCGTGCGTAATTCCTTTAGAAAGAGAAAAGTGAACCAGATTCATAACCAAATCTAGCAAATATTTAGATTCTGGAGTGGATTGTGCTGGATTTATATTGATACTTTTCAAACCAGTTGAAGTATAGCTCAGTAAGACTGATACATCACCAAATGATTTTGTAGAAACTGATTTGCTGAGTACGAGTGAGTATTTGTTGGACATAGTAGTTTGTGATATAGTGTTTGTGTGTGTTGGGACGATTGTTTGTATGGGTGATAGTTTTTCTAGAGTTTCTTTGATTTGAACTATAGGAGTCTCTAGCTCATTATCAGTTTCTAATAGATGATCTAGATCGGAAATAAGCTCAGTCGTGAGTAGTTTTTCTGCTTCTGGTTCTGTATGAATTGTGGTTGGTTCTGTAGTGAATTGACTCTGTGACGGTTTTATATACTTAAATTCTGTAGCAAACTCTGTAGCAGGAGTTTCTTCAAGAGCAGAAAGATATGGGTTTTCAGATGTGAGCTCTTCTTCTTTGACTTGTATATCAGCTGTTTCTGGGGCTACAGGTAGTTCGACTGGAGACTCTTTGATCGCTGGCTCTTTGATTTTGGTTTCTGTTACAGGCTCGACAGCTTTTTGTACTATAGGATTTTTGATTACTTCGTTTCTATCAGCCCAAATTTGCCAATCTGTCTCTGGTGGGAGAATCAACAAATGACTATTTCTTCGTGGTTGAACTTGCCAATCTGTCTGAATGATTGATTGAGAGTCAAAGGTTTCATTGAGATCAAGTGCAGTTTTAATTTCGTTGGTGTCAGTGTTAATCCACTGCTCGAACTGTTTGGGTTTGAGGGCTTTTCGGGTTTTATCCCACCAGCCGCTTACACCTTTTTCTGTGGCTAAATTCTCACTCTCACGGTATACGAAATTGCTTACTAGACCACCGATGTAGTCAATCTGATCTGCTTCGCTAGAGTGAGGGCGAATTTTTAGATACTCAGAAAAGCTCTTTATGCCCACACCAATTTTTCTGTAGAAATTAAGAGTCTCAAAAACTTCAGGTGTAAACTTTGAACTGATGATCAGACTGTCGAGTAATCTGACAGCATATTCTATAGTGATTTGTAATTTCATTTCATCAAACATCCCATTTTGATCCAAGTGATTTATCAGATCTACTTCTCCAAATGGTGTGACTGGTGTGCTGACTATTGAAGCGTCGGAAAATGTCTGAATAGTTTTTGCAGATAGATGAAAAACTTGAGCATTGAGTAATAACTCATACCTCTTTTGCCAATAGCTTTTTAGTTCTGGGGTTGGTTCTGAGCTTGAGGCGAGCTCAATTATATATGAATATGTATTTGTTTCTGTCATATTATTTTAATTATATTCTATTTTTTTTCTTTGTGCAAATTCTATATTAATTCCCTGTAAAACTCTACAAACTATTCATTTAAATATTCTACAAATGCTGCGAATGCCTCTTGAAATCTGTCTTCAAGTAGATCATAGCTACCATATTTATCTATTACATAATCACGAATATAGTCATGCATTAGACTACGACAGTCTTCTAAAATCTCCTCCTGTTCGTGAATGGGAAAGTCTGAAATATCATAACCCAAAATTCTACGAACCAACTCGTCCATGATTTCAAGATCGGAAAATCCAGCTATGTGTGAATTAATATTTTGTGTGGTATGCACAACTTGAAGCTTCATACTCATTTATTTTTATTTGTAATTTTTATTTGTAACCTAAGAGATACTCTCAAGCAGTTTGATTATGTACTAGCTTACCAAGACAAATCAAGGCTGACAATAGTCCTGTCAAGGTTTTACCCTTTTTATGATATCTACGATGAGACTAACACACGAGTAAATGATTGGACGCAGCACAATATCAAACGGTCCTTGAAAGGTTCTGATATCACCTCTGTATCCCTCTTTAAACTTGCCAAACCCTAGATCAGGATTGTACCCACCAAGATCATAAAATGGTAGTTTTTCCTGAGAACATATCAGAGTTGCAACTAGATGAGCTAAATATTGACCGTGGTATTCAAAAGAATAATCCGTATTTCCTCCAGCTAAATAGGTCAGAGTGTTTTCAGTCGATAGACCCAGCCAAACGCATTGCGGAGTATTTTCTGAGTCTTTGATTATGATTATACGACTGAAACCCTGATTAAATAATTTTTGGAGATAGGATTTGGGTTGAATTGCAAATTGTTGTCTGTCTTTGGTTTGACTGTATATTGACCAAAACGATGCAAAGTTTTCTGGCGATTTTTCAGTAGATATTATCCATTGCTGATCGCAGGACTTTTTTGTATAACGGCGAATATTTTGATTTGTCTGCTGCCAAAAATGAGGTATGTTTTGGGTATAAAACTCTTTTAATTTACTTGGGGTAGGGGTGTGTTTGTTCAATAGCTTTTCGGGTAGAGTTATCTTACTGGTATCTAAAGTCATAGTCTGCATAAATTGCAGTGTTTTTTTTGAGAGCTTAAATTTGGGTTGTATATATATTCTGTTTAGGTCATCACACTGATCATCAAAATCAATTTTTATATAACTTGCTCTGAGTTTTTTACCGAGTTTAATGAGTTGATTTTGTAGATTTTCTGTCAGATGTAAAGCTTTTGGTACATACAAAAAAGACTGACCAAGATGCCATGGGTATTTATACGCGATGATAGATTTTTCACCGTCTGCTAATGAGTAAAAACTGTGTTTTGGTAGTGAGGCATCGAGCCAAAATTGTGCCCAAGATTCAGTTTGAATAAAATATTTTGGGTAGGTCATTGCGTATTAAGTCAGTTCTTAGTAATTCTCACGTAGTAGTGAAAGATACACATTGTAGTTTTTCTCCCAATCTGTAGATTCGATGCTGGTTGATTCAATGATTATTCCTCTAGCTCCGATAGTTTCGCCCCATACGACTTGGTCACCAGGTACGGATCCTGTAAACCCATCAAACACTCCGACAGGGTACCCACTTCGATTAGACACCCATTGTGCAAAACTGACTGTCGATGGGTTGTTGTCATTACCACGAAAAATTATACCTTCAGTTGGCCACTGAGCATGGTAGCTGATTAAGTAGTTTGGCTTGAAAGCGTTTGTCAGATCCACTAGGGCTTTTGTTTCTGGTTCACTAGCAGGGGACGATCCGCACTCTGCACAGGCGACCCATCCAGCTGGGAAATTCCTATTTAGATTTACTCCATTGGCGTTTGCTCTCTGGTTTTTTGCGGTTCCGTCTGGGTTAGTAAAAGGTATGATGAGAATCTCCCTATTTTTGCCTACTATTTCTTGGGGATTACTGTCTAACCAATTCTTGAAACTCATTAAGTCACCAGATTTCCACTCTGATCCATGGATTCCTCCAGTCAACAGTATTCTCTTGCACTGATCGTTTTTGCATTGACCAAATTTAAAAGCCAATAAATCTCTGCCCTCAACTGATTTTCCAAACGAAAAAGACTCTTTAAAATCTGTAGTAAAAGTTATTTTAAACGCATTAGGATCGTTTGATTGGCAATTACCACCACCAAAAGTACATATTCCAGACGAATTCACACCAAAAGTTATGATGGATGATTTTGCAAATGGCTCAAGTGGAGCAATGGTTAGTTTGTTGCCATTGATAGTTCTATTAAATTCTCTTGGAGGGCTAAATTTTAGAAATGAGGTAAATTCCTCTGATACAGGTTTCTCAAACTCAAACTGCAATATCTGGTTTACTGGTACACTTTTGAGTGTTGTGTCGATATTTGAGCTTATTTTTTTATTGTTGAGTGCTAGTGTCTCAACTTTGTAGAGGTTTTCTCCTTGCTGAGATGCTGACACAACTGATTCAGGCTTATGTACTATTTTTATTTTCTTTTTTTCATCTGTAGTTGCGTCTTCGCCGAGTTTTTGTGTGTTCTCCTTTGGGTTTTTGTCAGTATTTACCGTTGGCTGACCGACTCTAATTACTGAGTTAGATTGTGTGTATCTGAGAGGGGTTGTAGTTTGTGATCCAATACTATCTCCTGATGAATTACTATCGCCCTTTTCATTTTTTACTGACGGTTGTTCTGGTGTTGATGTGGTTTCTAGCTCGGGAATGTATAGCTCTGGTTTTTCAGGATTTGGATCTACCGATGTCGGACTTTTGGCTATTTTGCTGTCTTGGGTTCCTCTGACTTGTCCAGCATTTTGATCGTTTGCAGGTGATCTTTGTGAATTTTTTGCTATCCAGAATCCGAGTCCGCTGATTAAGGTAATTGTCATTATTCCAACAGCAATTTGTTTTTTTGGCATAATTAAATATATTCTTTACAAAGAAGTTAGTATTTTGAGATTTAGAGAACCAAGTCAATCTGTCAATAATGTGATTTGCTAATATTGATAAATACTACTAAATTAGGTATATGTTTAGTAATTTGGTTGATAATTTCAACATCAAGAATCTGAGTAAAAGAACCCTGATTATTTTAGGGGTATCTGGCGTATCTCTTATTTTATTGGTTACTTTTTTAGCTGGCGAAGGTGGAAGTAAGAAAGCTTCAGATACAAATAATACACCTGCGTTTGTCCCAGTAAATATCCCTAACTCGAATAATACTCAACCGACCAGTACTGATACCAACACCTCAGGAAACAATCAAGCAACTACAACTGCATCAAAAACCGATCGAGAAATTGCCCAAGATGAATACGATAAAAAAAGAACATTAGATCTAGTTGCTCAGAAAAAAAGGGATGATGAAAAAGCTCGAAAAGCAGCTGAACTCCAAAAACAGGACGAAGATAAAATAAAAGCACTCCAAGCTGAATACAAAAAAGCCCAAGAAAATCTAGCTAACGCAGAAGCAGCTGCACAGTAATCAAGCACTCGTTTGGTTTATTCAACCCATACAATAATCTGAGCGTCTTCGAAACCTCTTGGTAGTTTCTTTTCTGCTGGAAAGGATTCTTTGAGTGTCGATTTAATTTCTGGTTTGGTGGAGAGAGTTTTGTACAAGTCTCGCAAACGTGCATCAGGTATATATATAGTTGTTGTTTCTATAGAGTTAGCTGAGGCAGCTTTTATTTTACTATACACGTTGTTAGTTCTCATTTTGCTAAAGCCAATTTTTTCAAACTCAGCAAAAGCTTTTTCGGTATCGCTACTCTGATTTCCTACAAAAACCACGTCAGCATTGAGCAATTCATTTTCGCTTGATGCGATGAGGATATTTTGTATTTCAGCTTGTGCTTTATCTCTGGATTTGGATTTTGTTTTCTTACCGATTATCCCACCATCACAATAATATATACTAGATCCGAAACCTAAGCTCTCTGGAGCCATACAAATAATTCCATTTTCAGTATTCCAAACTATCCTCATGAAACTGTTTTTTATATCTACATCTTTTGAAATCTGATTAAAAGCAAATAATTCTTCAATTTTCATGTTTGTTCTAAAATTTTTACCTACAATATTTAAATAGTTAGAGACTTTACTAATGTTTTCAAAGGCGCCCTTGGTTTTAATCTTTTGAAGAATGCTTTGTATTACAATACTTTGCCTTTCACTACGATCAAAATCAGAAGTGGTTTCGCGGCTACGAGCGTATATTAGGGCGTCCCTACCATTCATAGTCTGAACCCCAGCTTTGAAATTTACTGCGGGAACTTTATATGGGCTACCGTTTACGAATTGATAGTTGTCGTTTGGAAATCTATTGTCATACAAGTCTTTTTTTACATCAATTTCGACCCCACCAAGCTCATCAACAATCTGCGTGACACCGCTAAAATTTACGACAACCCAATAGTGTAGGGGAATATTAAACTCATTCCCAAGTACTGAGCTCAGAGCACTTACACCAACGAGATTTTGTTTACTTTCATCATCAGTATCGGTATTGCTACGAATGATTGCATTGTTATATACAGCATTGAGTTTACTCGTTTCAAAACCATCAAAGGCTAGTGTGTCGCGGGGAATATTTACTGTAGTTATCTTTTTCTCTTGGTGAAAATACGAAGCAATCATCATAGTATCTGTCAGGCCTGCTGCTGCATCTGTACCGACCACCAATATATTTGTTCTACCTTCGGCTTCGCCTGCTAATTTCACCCTTGAGTTAGGGCTGATAATGTTTCCGAAAAACTGTTTAGTTTGATCAAAAAAGTTCTGATTTTGCCCTTGACCTAGACTTTTCCCACTGTTATTTAGTATAGAATAAGCAAAAATACTCCCAAAGGATAACACTCCAAAACAAATTAGAATAATTACTATTGATATAAATTTTCCTACACCAAGTTTTTTTCTGGTATTAGTATTATGAACTTCTTTTTTAGTGCTATCTGTTAGATTTGCGGCTAGTCTTCCCTGTGCCACAAATGGATCAGTGTCAAATTCTGTTACTTCTTGGGGTTTATCGTTTGTGTGTAGAGATTGTAAAAGATTTTCAGCTTCAGTCTGTTCACTGTATTTGAGATTTGTTGGCATGGCTTAGAAGCTTATATCAGTATTGTGACTGTACTAGTTATCTAAAGTTCAAAATATCTGAGCATTTCGTCAAGCATCGACCAACATGCAATCTTTAGTCATTACCTATCTTTATCTTCATCGCCTTTCATTTTCATCCTGATCCAAGCAGGCACATCCAGCTCATCCTCTGAATACCGTTTATTTTGGTTTGGTTGTGGTGTCTGTTTTACTCTATTAAAATACGCTTCTCGATAATTTTCTGTAGTTACAGGTGCATCAGCTGGCTCAGGCTCAGGCTGGCGTCTGTATTTATTGAAATCGGGTGGAGTGTAGCTATTTTTTGAGTCTTTACTCTGGATATTCAGTGGGGCGGATGTGGATTCTTTTTCTTTTGTAAATCCAGTAGCTACCACTGTAATCCTGATCTCATCTTGGAGATTTGAGTCCACTGATGTACCAAAAATAATTTTAGCTTCGGGATCTGCATGTGCTCGTATGATCTCAGCTGCCTCAGAAACTTCCATCAACGAAAGATTTTTACCACCTTGGACATTGAATAGTACGCCGCGAGCACCCTCGATACTGAGCTCTAACAATGGAGAATCTATTGCCATCATGGCAGCATTTCTAGCTCTGTCCTCACCACTACCACTAGCTCTCCCCATACCCATGAGGGCTGTGCCGGCGTTGCTCATGATTGCTCGTACATCAGCAAAATCTACATTGATTTCTCCTGGCAGATTGATAAGATCAGAAATACCTTGGACGGCTTGGCGAAGTACATCATCAGAAATCTTGAATGCATCCATTACTGACGTCCGTTTATCAATTATTTGTAGCAATCGTTGATTTGGAACTATGATGACCGCATCTGCATTTTCTTTCAATCTCTCTATACCCTCTTTGGCTAGATTTGATCTTTTTTGACCCTCAAAATCAAATGGCTTAGTGACGACACCAATAGTAAGTATACCTAGACGCTTTGCAACTTCAGCAACTACTGGTGCAGCTCCTGTTCCTGTCCCACCACCCATTCCAGCTGTGATAAACACCATGTCAGCCCCAGTCAAAGCAGCCTCTATTTCTGCCATACTTTCTTCGGCAGCTTGTTGACCAACCTCTGGACTCATACCAGCACCGAGACCTCGCGTCACGTTTGCACCTAACTGTATCACACCATCAGCATGGATTTGCTTTAGAACCTGTAAATCTGTGTTCATCGCCCAGAACTCTACACCTTCGAGTCCTATTTCAATCATGCGTCTGACAGCATTACCTCCCCCCCCTCCAACTCCGATAACTTTTATTTTTGCAGCTGGGCTAACTTTGCTAGAATTGATACTGCCAAATGTACCATAACCCCCCATTTGGCTTGAATAGTCGCTTTTTATATTTTTACTGAGCATAATTGTGCTTAATGAATGAGAATTAAATTTTTATGAGACTGAGATGCTTTTTATAGATTTGTCAAACTAAATTACCTGACTCTGTAGATATATTAGAACTTACCAGACTGGATTCCTTGGACGTCTCTGAACGCTATGAAGACTCCTAACAACAGTAGACAGAGCATGGTCACTGTGATCGCCAAAGCCTCTAGTTTTTTATTTCTTCGACCAGTTATCTTGTTGAGGGTGAGAATAACCAATCTACCACCGTCGAGTGCTGGGACAGGGAGTATGTTGAAGACTGCCAAGCTAACCGAAATCAATGATAGTATTTGTAATATTCCTGGTATACCTACTTGCTCAAACACTCTTTTACTCACACTACTGACCGCGATTGGGCCGCTGACATATTCTAGTGCAGCTTTATCCTTGGTGGTAGGTAGGAGTGCTACAAATATATCTCCGATACCTTTGAAAGTTAAAGCAAAATATTCGCCAGTTTTCTCAACACCAACTCTGAGACCCTCCCAAAACCCTTTAGCTCTATACACACCTTGGTATCCTAGACCACTAATACCAAAGACTACCTTACCATCTTTTTCTTCAAGCCTCACGTTTTGATCCTTTATTTCACCCGTTATTTTACTCCTGAATTTAACTACAATATCTTGGTCTTTGTGATCTGCTACAATCTGTCTAAACTCATCAATTGAATTGATATCTCGCATGTCTTTTCCTGCAAACATCATGATATCATCACCTCCTTTGAGACCAACTTTGTCAGCTGGTGTATCTCTTGCGACAGATGCAGTTGCTGGGTAGTCAGACTTTTTTTCAAAGGAGATCAGATTGCTCTTTTCTCGAAGCTCTTGCTGAAATGCAAATTGTGTTGGGGAGCCAGTCAGACCAAACATAATCCACAAGAAAAAAACCGAACTAATCAAATTAAACGTGACCCCACCTAAAATAATTAGTGTTTGTTTCCACCATGCTGCTTTAAAAAAGGCTTCTTTGGAGTTGATTTTGCTGTCAAATTCCCAATCAATCAATGTGCTAATCTGGGTAAATAGCTTGTCATACCTGCTTTTCTCTTCACTGGTTAATTTAGAAATATCCTTAGATGATACCTTTTCAAACCATATCCAGTTGTCTGAATAGTCCATACTATTTTCCTCAATAAAGAACTGTACTTCTTGGTTTGCTACGAGTTCCTGTAACCTCTCCACTCTGTAATCTTCGCGAGCTTGAACGGTGTCTTTCTTGTTCATGTACTGGGCTTGGTCTATAGCGTCATGATCTCCATATATGCGAGCAAATCCGCCAAGTAATGTTAGATTCAATGACCAGACGATACCCTTCCATTTGATATATTTCCATCGAGGAGGCAACCCAATCCCATATTCTAAAACTTTTACACCAACCATGCGAGCAACTAATAGATGACCAAATTCATGAATAGCAACAAGTGGTAGTAGGATAATGACAAACCAAAAAATAACCGTGATAATCTGTATGAGTATGTTAAATATGTCCATATAATCGGTTAAAATAAAAGTTTTGTTTCCAAAATATTGTCAATCTGAGTTGAAAAGCCTTTGATACTAAATCCGTAATACTATATTATAGTGTGCTGAGATTGGTTTTGTTGAGCTCAAAGTTGATTTTGCCGAGAGTTGTCGTTATTTGAATTGGTTCAGACTCATATATAAAACCTTCTGTTGTTTCCTGTTTTATTTTTAATATAGTTAGACTTATTTCGTCACCTGCTTGTTTTGTGAGAATTGCTCTACGTAGCGGTGAGGGGTTTTGGCTGGATGCGATCAGTTTCGTGTTGTCGAGTGAAAGTATGATATCGCCATCTTTTAGACCAGCTTTACTGGCTGCGGTGTTAGCTCCTACAGCTGTAGAATTGGTGTTTGGGCTGAGGATTATCTCTCCATAGTCAACTGGAATCCAAGTGTTTTGCTTTTTCTCAAGTGGTGTGATGCTTTGGGTAAATACGCCTAATCGTGGTCTAATTATTTGATTATTTTTTTGAAAGCTATTGAGAACTGATACTATAGTGTTTGCGGGAATTGCTAGCCCGATATTTTGTGCTGTAGAAGTACCGAGTGTGTTCATGCCGATTACATTTCCAGCCGCATCAAAGAGAGGCCCACCAGAATTTCCGGGATTTATGGCTGCGTCTGTTTGAATGAGGTTGTCTGAGGCTCCAGTTTTTCCTCCAGTGCACTCATCATCTAGTCCGCTACCGATGTTGCGATTGAGTCCAGAGACAACTCCCCTAGTAACACTATTTTGCAGCTCGCCAAGTGCATTTCCAATAGCAATTACATCTGACCCAAGGAATAGACTACTCGAATCTGAAAAATTAACTTTAGTAAACTTCTGACCCCCATCCTTTATTTTAAGAATAGCTATATCATCAACAGGATCGACAGAGAGGAGTTGTAGTTCAAAAGCTTCTTGCCTGTAGTTGGATGCTGTTATTTTGATTGAGTTTGAGTTGGATCCACATTTCTTTGCAATTACGTGTTTATTAGTGACGACCAAACCATCCTCACTGACTATATACCCTGTCCCCGAAACTAGATCTTGTTGACCGCTTCTAAAACTATTTTGAGACAGGCTTATCGAAAGTACCGAAGGTATAACACTTTGCACAACTTCGACTGTAGTCTTTGTATCTTTATTCTGATTAAAGCTAAATTTTTGAGTGTTGTTTGTTTTGTCCATGGTAGGTTGAGTTGCTACAGATGAACTCTTTTTTTCAGTGTCTGATGTTTGTTCGGCTGATTTCCAATCACTATTTTTGCTGGTGTTTTTGTCTGCAGTTACTACATATTTTTTAATTTCTTTACTGATACTGTCATCTGGCTTAGTGATGAGAAACGCAGCACCACCAGCAACAACTAGCAACAATACTACTACAATAACCCCAACAATCTTGAAAAAAGTTGTGATAAATGGTTTTGATTTTTGAGTTCTTGAGTCAAGGTTCTTTGATGATGCTGTTGTGTATTGATTGGTTGGTGGTTGGTTTGAAAAATCAGGATTGAGAGTATCACTATCGTCCTTGATTTCAGGTAAAAATTGATTTTCACTCATAGTATTAAATATTACATGGCAAACAGGAGAAACATGACACATTTTGTCAAAGAATCTGAATTTAATTTTAGTCTTAGCTTGATTTTAGTTGACGAATGGCAAAATTGTTTATTTAGATATGAAAAATGGATTCCTATAATCAACCTCAATACGACCAAAGTCAGTATGGTTATTCAGATAGTTCTGCGGGCGGTGGCTTTTTAAGTGGATTACTGTATTCAAAACGACTAAATGCTTTGGAAATTGGACTTATAATCCTCTGTATCCTTACATTAATTGGAGTGTTTCTATGGGGATTCAATAACCAAAATGCTATAAATCGTGACAAGCAGCGTGCAACCGATATATTTAGTGTGGCTCAAGCATTGGATGAGTTTTACAAAAATACGGCTTTGGTTCCTAGTCAGAGATTTTATCCTAAAGCCCCGTGCTCAGAGTCTCTCAACGAAGTGGATTTTGAGTTCACACTTCGTAACTTTTTGACTGGAAACGTACCTGAGATAGACACGCATTCGTATGTTCTCAGTGATAATTTTCCACGAGACCGCTGGGGTGAATACAGTAAAGGTTTGACCCAAAGAAAGGTAGATTATAGATGCACTGAAAAAATTAGTAGTGATTTAGTAAACAAAGGTTTAATTTATGCTGATGGGTACGAAACCTGTAATTTTAGCAAAAAACTCTCATACAAAAAATGCTATTTATATACATCTTCAAGCAATGGTGACACATACAAAATGAGCTATTTCAAAGAGGAGACAAATAAGTTTATGATTTATGAAAAATTTAGAGATGATCCAATTAGAGTTTCAAGTGAATAGTCGCTGTCAAATATAGATATTCTTGGCAACTAGATATTTTACTTGCCAATTTCAAAATATTTACTCAGTTTTAACTTACTATGCCACTTGTACCAATGGTTTTAAAAAAAACAAATGATGGGGAGCGTTCGATGGACATTTACTCTCGACTTCTGGATGAAAGAATAATCATGTTGACTGAAGACTTCAATGACGATATGGCGAGTTTGATTGTCTCTCAGTTGCTGTATCTTCAAAGTGAAGACTCTACAAAAGATATTACAATGTATATAAATAGCCCTGGTGGTAGTGTGACAGCTATGTGGTCAATCATTGACACTATGAATCTCATTAAACCTGATGTATCCACAATTTGTATCGGTCTCGCTGCGTCTGCGGGTAGCCTGACACTTGCTGCTGGAACGAAGGGCAAGAGGTTTATTTTGCCACACGCCGAGGTAATGATACACCAACCATCGTCACAAGCCAAAGGAATGGTGAGCGATTTAGAGATATCACTAAAACAAAGTATCAAAGTAAAAGATCAGTTACATGAGTTCTTGGTGCAAAAAACTACACAACCATTGGATAGAATAATTAGAGATATGGATCGTGATTATTGGATGAGTGCTCAGGAGTCGATTGAGTATGGAATTGTGGACAAAATTATAGGTAGTGGAAAATAGTCTATCAGAATTGCAGTAAAAAACAGGATTTGCAATTTTAGTATTTTTGTGCACTTATCATCTAAAGTGTCTAAATTTTTTAAAAAATCCTCAGCTGTAATATCTGAATATTTGTATGGTATTGTTTTTTCACGATGGATTTTGAACAGCATATTGTTAATTATTTTGAGTTGGTTTTACTACAAATATACGAGAAATCAAATTCAAATAGATAATCTGTTGATTGCAAACAACACTCCCACTCAACCAAATTTATCAAGGATCTGGAAGTTTACTATGTTTTTTTCCGTAATGAGCTATACAATATCCTACTTTTATCAATTAGAGTTACCAAAGCTTAAGTTAATCTTGTTTTGCTGTGTTCTGTTTTGGATTATATTTTCGATGATTATCTGCTTGCCCTTTCTCATCCAAATAGTAAAAGTGTGAGTAGGAATGCTTGACAAAGTGGATTTTCTCCATAGGACTATGGCTAGCAGCATCCGTAGCTCAGGGGATTAGAGTATTTGTCTTCGGAACAAAGGGTCGGGGGTTCGAATCCCTCCGGGTGCACCACAATAACTTTTATCTCATGTGAGATATTTTTTTGTGCACTTTGACTAGACAAAATGGTCAACCTCATTCTGTTATTACACTAACATGTCAAAATCTATGTCAAAATCGCTTATTGCTGGGGCTAATTTAACTAAAACGTACGGAAGTAAAAAAAATCCTATCAAGGCTCTTGGCCCAGTTTCTTTTGAAATACAGGATGGGAGTTTTACTGTAATTTTAGGGAGGAGTGGTAGTGGGAAATCAACACTTTTGAATCTAATGGCCGGTTTAGATAAGCTCACAGATGGTAATTTACGAGTAGGAGAAGATGATTTGACTAAGATAAACTCGATAAAACTAGCTAAATACAGATCCAAGATAGGGATAATTTTTCAATTCTACAACCTTCTTCCAAATCTAGATACCCTTGAAAATGTCATGATGGGAAGTTGGGCTGGAGGAAAAACAGGAAATAAACAAGAGGCGGTAGATTTACTAACACGCTTTGGTTTAGAGCACAGGATACATTCAAATGTGAAAACTCTATCTGGAGGAGAAAAGCAGCGTGTTGCTATTTGTAGGGCGT
>JAYWFX010000081.1:0-18309 GCA_043778575.1 bacterium
ACTCCAGGTGGTTTACACACAGTTCAAAATTCTTTACCTATAAATACAGCTCACACTACTCAAGGATCATAATTTGTTGTTTCTCAACCCGACCAAGAAAATTACTATAATTATAATAGGCTGTATTGCTACACTAATAACCTTGTAGCCTGTACCAAAATTCATACCCACGTGAGTGCTAGTTAATACTATTAAAATTGTTATCACCAGTATTTGTATTTTTGACATGCCAAGTTTCTGTAGTCTGTGATGCCAATGTGAACTATCCGCTGTAAAAAGCGGTTTTTTATTTAGGAAGCGAATGATAAAAACTAATAAGATATCGAAAACAAACCATCCAACCACAACACTGCTAGTGGCAATTTTAGCCCCTGATAATATAGATAGCACTCCAATCACAAAACCAATTATCTCACTACCTGACTCGCCTAAATACATTTTTGCCTCTGGAAAGTTCTGCCACAAAAAGCTTCCAATACCGCTTGCCCATATCAGTGATATTACTACAATAAGTGGTTGATTTACTGTAGGGAGTAGTCCAATACTAGCAATGTTTAGTAGCGAAATTACACCAACAGAAACAACCAAGCCGTCATGACCATCCAAGAATTTTGTAGCCGCAGTACACAGCATAATCCATCCAAAAGCTAGTATCTGGGGTAAAAGACCTATTCTAATGGGTAAAGAGTCAAAAGGGTAGGAGAAAGTTTCTATTTTTAACCCTCCTAGAAACACACTGATACTTATCCCAACAGTGATGTACAACAAAATCCATTTACTTTTTAGTGTATAAATATCATCAACAATACCCCCAATCAGTAGCACACTCAGACCAACCACTATCCAGAGAATGTGAAATGGGTAAATGAGATTTTGTGCCAAGGTGTTCTGTAATTCTAAATTATTATTTTTGGCTATCCAGACTATTATTGTGAGTATTGTGCAAATCACACTAAAACCTACTCCGCCCAGCAGAGGAATTGGTTTTGTTTGCAACTTGTCTGCACGCTCATTTGGATCATCCAATATATTTTTGCTGAATGATAATTTTCTCACAAATTGAGTCAGGACTACACTTCCAAAAAAACTGAAAAAAAGTAAAAGAAAAAGCAGTGGTATCATTTTTGGTTTTCCTATGTTTTAATACACACTGAGTATATAATATATGTTGTTGACTATATAACAAGAGTGAAGTAGTGTTTAGTCAATATACAAAAACATTTTACAAATTTGCATGATCAGGTTTAAACAAATTAAAAATCTAGTAATTTTAGTATCATATCGCATTGCAATAGCTGCAAGTGTTTTTTTGTTAGTTTTTTCAATCGGTGTACACGCATCAGAATCAGCTCCTGAATCGTGCAAAAGTAAAAATAAAAATATCACGAATCTGTTTGTGGTTACCCAAAATTATCCTATTATTCCAGCTGATTGTTCCCAAAACAAAGATGGTGGTGCACGAGCCCTTTCACCAGAGATATTGCCAGATATAGCGATAAATGCCTATTATTTTTTGGTTAGTTTAGGTTTTACGATGATAGGGCCAGTATTAGCTATTTCTGGTTTCTTATACTACAATGCTGGTATATCTGATAGCGATCCCAAGGCAGCACTTTCATTTCTAAAAAACTCTGGAATTGCATTATTATTGCTCATATTTGCATCAGTTATTCCAGCTACACTGACCCAGATATTTAGCATAAGCGGGTCACAAAATCTCAATGATTATTTTCAATTCAAGTAGCAAATATAAATCATTAAACGAGGCAATATGAAATTATTTTTAAAAAAGTTCCGTGAATTATTCTTTTCTTCAATGCAGTTCGTGTCATTGCTTGTTGTTGTATATGTCATCAGACTCAGCCCTAGTAGCTTTGCAGCTGATGCTAGTACTGCATTTCAAATTGTTACATTTCCAGGTGGCACAGGGAAAGGTGATATCGGAGATTTACTCACCGCAATTACAACATTTTTAAGAAACTTAGCATATCCAGCTGCTGTTTTGGTAATCATGTTTGGAGGTTTCAAATACTATTTAGGTGCTAATGATGAAGGAAAAACCAATGGTATGAAGACTATCCAGGCTGGTATTACTGGGTTTGTTATTATTCTTATGTCTGACGGGATTAGTCGCCTCATACAAAGTGTCTTTGGCAGTGGTGGAAATGCACCAACGATCAACGCTGATCCTATAGTCAAGTTCCTCAATGATGTACTACTCAAACAGTTGACTTTACTAGCTG
Source organism: bacterium (assembly GCA_043778575.1). GTDB lineage: Bacteria > Patescibacteriota > JACMRA01 > JACMRA01 > JACMRA01 > JAYWFX01. The sequence continues at coordinate 2,244 of JAYWFX010000081.1, forward strand.
TGGTTGTAGCTACCCTTGCTATGGTTTGGGGAGGGTACAAGGATTTTATGAAGGCTTTTGAAGAAAAAACAAGCGGTACTGAGGCTGTCAAATATGCTATTTTTGGTTTATGTGTAATATTTCTAGCTGGTTCGTTCGCACAGCTCATTAGCACTGCACTCGGAGCTGGAGGTAAACCAGTAAGTATCGAGGTAGGAATCACTAATTTATTTGCTGCTATATCTCCTATATTTACCAGTACAACTGGATTGTTTACTGGATTGGCAGTTACCTTATCGGTTCTTACAATTGCAAAGGGTGGTTTTGACTATTATTTGAACGGACTGGCTGATTCAAAACAAAAAGGAATCGAGACTATCCGTCTTGGGGTCAGTGGATTAGCAATTACTCTCATGTCTGGTTTCATTGCAAATTTGTTATCTCGTTTTTTTGGAAATGGAGGAACTGTAGATAATGTCAAAGTCATAGCTACAACAGACTTTGGTGGTGCTGCAAAAAATGTTTTAGTTCCTGTTTTAAATAATGGATTCGACTTTTTACTAGCACTCTCATCGGTAATGGCTGTTTTGGTAATAGCATATGGTGGATATCAGTATTTTTTGATGTCATTGCCAGATTCAAAAGTCAAAGGCCGAGAGACTATTACAAATGGTGTTATCGGTCTGATCACAGTTCTCTTTGCAAAACCAATACAAATCTTGATAAATGGTACTATAAAGTTCACAGGAGGTGCTTCAGATGCTGAAATTAAATTATCACTGGATCCAGCGGCAATCACCAATCTTGTAAAAGTGTTACTAGCCAATATTCTCATACCACTTTCTTCTGTTGTTACTGTGTTCTTTTTGGTTCTTGGAGCATATTATTGGATTACCAGTAACGGCAGCGAAGAACAAGTTAAAAAGGCACGCACATCCATAACAAACGCAATTATTGGTCTGGTTATATTGCTACTGTGTACTACAATTGTACAGCTTATTATATTCTTTGTGAAGCCAGGGGAGTTTGTATAGAATGTTAGATGGTTCTGCAGCTTGATTTTCACACCCTATTTCTTTGTTAATTCCAAGGTAGTAGTTTTTTCATAAACTCTTTTATGCTGTTCGTAGGAGCAGTGCCTGTACTTCGTGATCCGCTATGATTTGATTGATTGTTGCGTGAATTAAAAGCACTATTAAAAGTATTGTAATTTTTTTCTCCAGTATGAATCAATGTGTGAGATGCTAAAGAAATTGCATTTACAAATGTTGGATCGTCATTGTAGTCTGGCACAAACTCAATGTATTTTCGATCAAAAATGTATTTGAACACAGGTTGCTTTAATACTGATTTTGCTACGTCTTCTATACCTGACAAAGCAGCACCACCACCAATCAAAACACCACCACCAGGGAGTGTGCTATTGCCCATTTTTCTGAGTTCTTTGCTAAGATATAAAAATATTTCCTCCACTCTTGGTTTTGCAAATTGAATGATATCTTCTTTTTTGAACTGTTCGTTTACTTGTAAATCTGGATTAAATATTTCAACTATATCTACATCTCCATCGAGACTAAAATCATCAGATAAATTTAAATGAATTCGTTTTATCTCTTCAGCCATTTCAATATTTGTTTGTAGTCCTACAGCAAGATCTTGGGTAATATGGTCACTTCCAATAGGTATAACCCCACTTCCAACAATCTCTTCATTTTCCCAAACAATAAACGAAGTAGAAGCAGAACCTAAATCGATCAATGCCGTTCCTGCTTTTTTTTGTCTTTGTGTTAAAATAAAATTACTACTAGCCAGTGGTGTAAATACTCTATCAACAATTTCAACTTCGGACTGAGTAATTACCTTGCTAAAATTACGTAGATAACTAGATTCACAACTAATAATTAAACTTTTTACTTCGAGTTTAGACCCAACCATTCCTTGTGGATAAAGGATACCAGATTGGTTGTCTACACTAAAATTCTTTGGAATAACGTGAATAATTTCACTATTAGTTACTCCAAATGCTTTGTTGAGACTGTCTTGAATAACTCGCTGAATATCATTGTCTGTAATTTCATTGTCGCTATTGGATATGATAACAACACCCTCTGAGTTAGTAAAAGTTATACTGGTTCCATTTACACCAACTACACCATCTTTTATTGGTAGTCCGACTATATTCTCTGCCTGATTTATAGTATCAACCAAAGCATCAGTCGCATCAGTCATATTTGTGATAACTCCACGCCTAAAGCCATTGGAACTACGTTCGACAAGAGCTAGTACCTGAACCTTATTTTGTTCATCTAGGGAATCTTTTACAACTGCCAACTTAATTGAGTTGGAGCCGATATCTATGGCGGTTAGATATGGATCGTTTTGCACAAATGGATTAAATTATTGTATTTTATTGTTTATAGCTTTAGTATGTCTATCTTTTGCTGAGCTTGTCGCTGAAAGTCATAGTATCAAGATACTTTCTTTTTCTTACAGCTTTAAGATGACGAAACAGCTTATTTGGTTTACTGGTAAAATACTGAGTCTTCCTTTTTCGAGCAACTAAATTGCTTTTTTTTACACGTTTTAGGAAATTACTAACAATTTTTTGTGTTGAGTCCTCTGGTTGTCGCTTAACTAAGATCATAATTGTGGATTTTATTAATGTGATTTATTAATTTTTAGTTGGTTCAAAATTTGTTAGTAGGATGGTTGTTAGGAGCAAAATTCCACTACCTACCGAGACAGTGAGAAACATAGAATTAGACTTAACTAAATAGGGGAGTATGTTTAAGATAGTCCCACTACTAAACAATAGTATTAATTCGAGTCGTTGGGAAATAGTAGGGTTCTTTTTATGAGCAGAAAACGCTAGAGCTAACACTAATAGCCCTATAAAAAAAAGATAGCCAAAATTATTATTGTTCTGAGAGAAAAACATTGCAGCTGAAACAATACAAATAATAGAACCTATAACTAGATTCACGATATTAAATAGTTTACCTGTTAACATATTATTTGGGCTTAGGCTGTTACTTTTGATTTGACTACTTTACCTCTGACTGATTTTATCGGATCTTTGAGCTCTTTTAGAAATCGAAGATTAGCTTTTCTTGCCCTCTGAAGTTTGGTTATCACAACTTTATCTATCATTGGTGAATGTATAGGAAATGTCCTTTCAACTTTGATTGCAGCTGATGTAACTTTTAAAACAGTAAATGTGGCATCAATATCTGTTTTTTTATGGCGGTTAATGACAATCCCACCGAAAACTTGAATACGCTCTCGATTACCTTCTTTGATTTTATAATGAACTTCTACCAGTGACCCTACATGAAACTCTGGAATATCGTTTCTCAGCTGTGAGGTTACAACTGAACTAATTCGTATTAAATGACTAGACATACTGTATGTATCAATAACATAGACATTTTGTGTTTTCGTCAAGGACTCTACATACTGAGCACATTTACGGTGTTTTATCTTGCAAGCGACCTTTCTACTTTAGTGTGCCACATAGGCAATGTATCATAAATATTTGATGATTTTAGAGGTGTATATGAAAAACCTTTTAGACCTCTGATTCGTTCTGAGTAGTTTAATTCTATGTTTATTTGTACCAAATTCAAACTAACATTTTCCTGAACAAAAAATTCGATAAGTTGCTTTTTTGAACTCTCATCTCTAAAATTAGACTTGATGTAGTTATCTAGATTTTCACTAAACTTTCTTGCTAGTAAAGACTTGTTGTTATTGAGGCTTATTTGATTTATATCTAGTCCTTTTGATCCATAAACTGTGGATAAATCTTTACTTGATATTGATAGCGGCACTAGTGCTATATTGAACTCGTTATTTACAATCTTATCTTTGTAACTTTGTGAATTCACTGGCACCAAGTCTGTAGCAATGCCAATATCCAACAAAGCTTTTTGAATATCTGATGTGATTGTTTCGGAATTTGGTTGTGCTAGGAGTACAAGTTTTATTTGTGTTCCAAGTGCATTTTGAATTAATTCTAGAGAATCCCTCTTGTCATCTTTGTTGAGTGAAAATATTTTTGGATCTAGCCAGCTAACAGGATCACCATCGCATGCTGGCTGATTAAAATCACTGAGCTGGGTGGGAACAATCTGTCTAGTCTGATCAATGATAGAAATATTTGGATCGCTCAGGGTTCTGAAGTTTTTTATCAGAGAACAAAAAATATACTTTCTTAGTGTTGGATTCAGTGATACACTTTGATAACCTGGAACTTTTAAGTTGAAGAACAGAGAGTAGTAAATATTTGTTGGAATTTTGGATTGTGTGAGATTTATCTTTGACCTAACTTCTGAACTTTGAACCAAGTTTGAGGGTAAAATATTCCGAATAAAAATATCAATTTTACCAGCTTTTGCTTCAGCTTCGAGGGAGATAGAATTGTTTCCTCCTACATCACCTAGTTTAGTAAACCTTCTAAATATATATTTTTGAATATACACATTTTGGTAATTTTGAATGGGATTTTTATCTAGATAAACTGTTTGATAAGTATCTTCTGTATGGCTACGAATAGGATTGTCTCTGAGTGGTTTTTTATCATCGTTTGGGTCTACAACTTGACTTGAAGTAAACGTATAAAATCCTGATGTTACCATTGGTTTATTAGATCTAAAGTCGGATAGCAATTTATCTATGCTTTTACTTTCGTAGTAATCTTTCGATATTGGTGAAAAATTTGCTATATTAATAAGATTTGGATAGCTAATAGTGCTGTTGAGTGCAAACGTCAGATCATTTATTCTTTCAAAGCTAATTTGATCAAAAGCGTCACTAAACTCAGTGTTTGCACTTTTTTCTTTGAGTCTATCAAAAGTGTACTCAACATCACTGATTGTTATTGGTTGACTGTTCGACCATTTGAGATTTTTCTTTAGGTTAAAAACTAGCTTTGTGAAATTCTGAGAACCGTCTCCATCGCTATTTTTCCATTGAGGTGAGTTTTCTAGTAATACTGGTACTATTGTAGGATTATTATCGTTTTTTTCTGAGAAGCTGGTAGTTTTGACTATGTATAATGGATGGTAAAGCAAACTAGTCATTCTATTCTCAGCTTCACTGTTTGGTGTGAGCACTGGGTTAAAATGTTTTATATCTTCATTTAGTACCGCTTCACGAATTTCTCCACCATTTATTGCAATCTCTTTTGTAAACGCAATATATAATCCCCAGCTGAAAAAAGCTATAGATACTAATAGACAAGTAGAAATCAAACATATAGCGATCTGGATCTGCTTTTTTGAATTGATTACAGAAACAAAGAGAAGATGGGGTCGACTGAATATTTTCCAGTTGTATCTCAATGACTTTTTGAGTTGTTCGTCATTCAAAAAATCATAATTTGCCATAAACTAGGACAGAAATTATATGTATAGAGCTATCATTCTAAAAATTAAGAAAAATATGATACACAAAGTAGTTAAATTTACCACCCACTTTTCTATCCCTCTCCTGGTTAGATAAACTTCGTTGCTACCACCAAACGCTGATGATAATCCAGCACCTCGATTCTGCATAAGTATAAAAACTGTTGCAAAGATCAAACAAATAACTTGGGCAACTAGCAAATTCTGTTCTGTGAGTAATTGTTTCATAATATTATTTTTTGAACTCGGTATAATTGTTTAGGTACTTTGCTATTTCTTCGTTAGCGATCTCTGGCCCAAAAAAACCTTCAACAACTGATACTTTCTTTTGAAGCCTTTTGTATGTGTTGAAAAAGTCAGCAATTTCATCTAGTCTATGTTTTGGTAGTTGAGAGATATCGGTGACGTCTTTGAATCTTGGATCATCATGGGAAACAGCAAGGACACAGTTATCAATATCACCGGAATCTACTTTTTTTAGAAAGCCTATAGCTCTACATGAAACTACTGTACCAGGAGGAACTGGGTTGGTTAGAAACACTGCCACATCTAAGGCATCACCATCCTCAGCTTTGGTTGACGGGATGAAACCATAATTGAAGGGATAGAATTCTGAAGAATATAGTACACGATCTAACTTTATAGCTCCTGTTTCTGGGTCGAGTTCGTACTTATTTTGACTTCCGTAAGGAATCTCTATGACTACATTGAATTCCTCTACAGTCCCAGATGGCAAAAAGTATAAATTGTGTGATTGGATCATAAATTGTATTTAAAAAATAATTTACTTTATTTGCATTTTTTCCAAAAAACTTATTTCCTGTCAAGCCTACTTTTTCGTTTTTCTTGAGAGATTTGTATAAAAAAAGTTTATGAAATATATTCCATCAAATGGTCTTGAGAAATAACATAAATGTCATACTGGTTCTGATTTTAGTAATTGTGATAGGAGGTATATTTTTTGGTAGTTATGGTGTAATTCAAAAAAATATTGTTCTGGAACAAGAAACGGTAAAAATTGCAAATGCACACCAAGATTCAACACAAAAAAGTCTTCAAAAAACTGATCAGAAACTTGTGAATGAAACTTCAAACAGTTCTCCCAAAAGTTCAAATCAACTCAAAATAACTGATCTAGTAGACACAAGTCTCAGTAACTTTCAGACTAACGTGTATACCAACATACAATACCCTCATCTTTCTATAACATACAGTAACTCTTGGAAAGTAGACACACAAGAATCAAAAAACAAAGATAATCCAACATCCTTTATGTCCCCTCGAGCTGGTGTGTATTTTGACCAACAAAAGTGTTTTTCCTGCACGGTAATTACTTTTTCTAAGGGAGAAAAAAAGGTTGAATACATGCTTAAAAATGTTGATAGTTATGTTTCTATTGGTTTTCACTGCACAAATAATGACGCAATCAACAAGATTTCAGATGACTGGTACCAAGTATTTTATCAAAATCAAACTCTGGTCTTTAATAGGGAGTCTATTGCCCTTGATTTTACAACTGATCAGATAGACGAATCAATTCTGAGTGACACCCCAAAGGAAGCTGATGGCGGCGGCTGGGAAATCCCAACTAAATCTACGTCAAAATACAAAGCGTGTGTAACTAGTGGTCTGGATGTATTTGGAATAAGTGGTGTTTCTTCTGGTGGTGAGAAATTAAAAAATGTAACAATTGGTACAATTTCGACAAACTCAACTACAGCTCCAGATAATAAACTAGATGTTGATGTTCAGGAACTCATCAAAGGGACAAAGCTTGATAACTAATGATCAGGTGATAGATTAGTTTGTTACAAGAAACCTATTTTTATACAACTCATAACTCATTTTGTAAGCACCGTGTTTTATACGAATGAGGCGAACTACTTCCTGACCAAATTTTTTTGTCATCTGTCTGATTTGATTATTTCGTCCTTCTGTTAATGTGAATTTATACCAAAAGTGCTTAGAATCTAATTTCAGATAATCAAAGCTGGTTATGTCAGTGAATTTTTCCACTTTCACTGGATTAAGGGTATATTCGTCGATTACCATGCCACGCTCCATTTCTTTGATTTCAGCAGCTTTTAAAATATACTTTAAGCAAACTAAATACTCTTTCTCGGTTTCATTGCTAGGGTGTGAGAGCTTGTGCACTAGATCTCCATTTGAACTAAGTACCAATAATCCTTCGCTCATGTAGTCTAGTCTACCAGCTGGTCTCAATCTACTATGTTGTCTCGGAAGGTGATCAAAAATTGTTTTACGTTTCTGCGGATCATTGTGTGTAGTGACGCAAAAAATTGGTTTATAGAAAAGTAAAGTTTGAGTAGTTGATGATCCAGTCGAGATCGTTTTCCAATCACTCTTTTCATATATTCTGACAATGTCGCTATCAGATATGTTTTGGTGAAACTCGCCTAATTCACCATTGCACTCCACAAACCCTTTTTGGATGAGTGTATCTGCTTGCCTGCGTGACATTTTTGTGTGAAAAGCTATATATTGATTGAGTCTCATATTGAATTTAACTAATTATCAATGTAATCTTTTACAGAAATAGTGTTGTATATAGATTGACAGATGTGGAGTTTTTGAATGTTGTCAAAGATACAAGGTGTGTATAACATATAAAAAATATATCAAATCTATATGAAGGTAAATCCAGTTGTTAGAATTATTTGTATCCTGACTGTATTACTATTGAATTTTTTTAGTGTAGTCGTGCTGATTAATGTAACTGCAAGTATGCGGATAGAGCGTGACACAGTGATTACTAATAAGGAAAAGCAGGTCGTCATCAAAACAAATTACGAAACTGAGATACAACGCAGACTCAACGATAATTTGCTTGCTCAACAACACTCCGAATCAGTCCAAAAAATATTAGCTAGTGAAACTATTAAACTAGCAGATATCCAAGAAAATAACCAGCCAGTTGTGATCAGATAGTCTTGACAAGCAGTATCTATTTTAGCTAACCAAAGGACATGTCAGATATTCCAACTGTAAAGCTAGAGGTGGGAGATTTAGCTCCAGATTTTATCGCTTTAACTCAATCAGGAGAGAAAATAGTTCTCAGCGAAGTCCTAAGATCTGGAAAAAAAGTCCTGATAGTTTTTTATCCTGGTGATGATACGCCGGGATGCACAAAGCAACTATGTGGAATTCGAGATGTATATTCTGAGTATGCCAAACTAGGTGTGCGTGTTTTTGGTATCAATCATGGCGACGCAAAATCACATCAAAAATTCATTGACAAGTATTCATATCAATTTGATATTTTGGTGGATGAAGATAAAAGCATTGCCAAGGACTTTGGAGCTATTAAAAAATTCTTTGCACATTATATTCTCAAACGTGGGGTATTTTTGATAGATTTCGACAGAACAATTATGTATAGATTTTGGGGTCAACATGACAATCAAAAGGTAATTGAAGCGATTCAAGGTTCAAAATAACAATACAACTAAACTACATTTAAACAATTTCATACTTATATATTATGGCTACAAACCCAATCAACCCAGACCTAGAAGACACACAAATTGTAATGACTAGTGATGATAGTTGGAAACCTGATGAAGTGCCTCAACTGACTGTTGACGTGTACAAAGAGGGAGAAAATATCTTTTTGATTTCTACTGTCGCTGGTGTGCAACCTGCAGATTTAGATGTGTCTGTGGAGGGATCGACTGTAATCATAAAAGGAACTCGCAGACCACCATACCCTACAAGTAGTAAGGTTTTACTCAGTGAATGTTTTTGGGGTGAATTTCAAAGAGAGTTAGATTTAAACGAGAATTTAGATATGGACAACATAAAAGCCTCTTTGAAGCAGGGTATTTTGACTGTTGAGATTCCTATTATTAGACTTACAAACTCAAAACAGATCAAAGTTGACTTTATCTAAATAATATTAAAATATTGGGTATATGAACTTTGATTACAATGCATTGCCAGACGGTCTAATCGCAATTTTTACAACTACCACCTCTAGTGACATTTACATTAATGAGTATCCAAGATACCAAGAGATGAAAATGCAACTAGATCAAGTTGGTGTAAGTGTTGTATTTGCTGTTGATGACAGTTATAGTGATTTTAACGTACTACTAAAACCAATGGTAAAGCAAAATAACCTAGGAGAAAATATTATTTTTACAAGTAAATTCGACGGTAAACTGGTATATTTAACACACAAAGAGTCACCTGAAACTGAGGGCAATTGGACTGATGCTATTAAGCAATTTGCAATTAATTTTGCTGATATACAACCTGATGAAAAAGATATGTGGAAATGGGGTCAGGTAGTTCAAGAAGATGGTGATTACCTATGTGTAGATTGTGGTTATATAGGAGAGTTCAAAAAAGGTGAGGTTTTTCCAATTTGTGAGGTGTGTCTTTCTGGAGATCCAGCTGGCCCTTCTGGCCCTGAGGCAGGTTACTGGGAGAAAGTCTAGGTGTGTATCATGGTGCAGTCTAACTCCTACTTTGAAATAACTTGCATTTGTGACTGTACGCTTTTTAATCTCTCATTAATTGTTGTAGCAGCTGGTTTGATAGTAGGGTATCTTAGTAAAAAATCGCTCAAACTTTCTTTAAAGTTATTTTGTTGCGGATAAATAACATAACTGCTTTGTATAAAATCACCATTTGCCTGGAATTCTACAGCTGATGTCATAAGGTCAAGCCCACTTTTTCTAAAGAAACTCACTAATTCAGACCGTGTGTTTATCACAGTACTTGTAGCTTTTTTTACGGCTTTTCCACGAGACACACTTCGACTCCACTGTGATTGACTTTCTTGTCTAGGCCCACTATTTGATATGTTTGGTGCTGAATTAGTATTGTTTGGATCTCCACCTGCTTGAGGTGGTGTAAATTGTGGCATCGACATTGATTCGTTTGGCATACAAATTATTTTATAGCTAAACCATTGTTCATTGTATGTTTTATGTCTACCATTTTGAATCAAAGAATATAGGTTGCCATTGATGAAAAAATAAAGTAGATTGCGTGAATGCGTTCTAAATATTTAAAATATTCGTGGATTATAGTAATTTTCTTTATGATTATCGGTTTGGGTTGGATGGGTTGGACATACAAGAACAATATAACCCAAGCTAAACAATCTCAAGAAAAAGCCAATCAGGGTACGACTGTAAAATATGAACAGGGTGAGGTTTCAGAATCTGAAATCGGTGGAGGGGTGGACTATACGAACAAGCTCTTACCAAAATTTAAGGTAAAAACTGGAGGTGATAGATGGAGAGTATCTGAGGATAACAAGAGTACCGACTCAAAACTAAACCTGATTGCATTGGTGAAAAACTCCGAAGATACTCTAGTAATTTCAGCTTACAGTAACAATGGTGGTCTAGCTGTGGGTGCCAATTGTTTTGCCAAAGATGATTTGGTTGATATTGGGTCAGGATGGATTCGCGAAAGAATTCTAAATGAAACTGGCTCCGATCAGATTGGAATAGTGTATGTGAGAAAAGATAGATATACGTTTGATACGATGCCAGAATTTGATGCTTTGCATGCGAAGTATTTGAAATATAGAACTGACAATAAATTACCAATACTACCAAAAGAAAAATCCGTTGCTTGTGGTACTGCACCTCGTGTAAATGTAACACAAACCACAATAAAGACTAATGTAGAAAAAAATGCAGAAAGCGGAATAGCACTATTGAGATTTTCTGTGAATGACAACAAGATTAAACCAGAGCGATTAAAAATTATAGATGCTGTCATAATTAATACAGAGTTTTAACTGCATAAATGATTAACCAAACTGGTACATTTACTAAAATCAAAACAACTGATAGCATGGAAACGACTACAAAAACAAAACTATGACCAAAATCGTAATACTTGGATTCTTATCAATTTCTATTTTAGCAGGTTTTATACAGGGAGGTATTGTTTCAGCTGATCAGACAATAATAAATATAGCTACTACTTCAAGCCAAACAGAAGATCCTAATCAAACAAACAATACTGTTCGAGTGGTAGATATAATAAAAGATACTACAGCAACAGTAACAGGGCACGTTTTTTATGATTTAAATGGAAATGGTATTCAGGAATCTGGTGAGCCAGACCTTGCCAATGTGGATATCACAGCTAAATACTCAGACGGTACTGAATTTAAAACCAAGACAGATCCTAATGGAAATTATGTTATACCACTAAGAACCAATAACGTAACTATTACCATAGATAAAAATGACCTAGATATTCCTGCTGGTAGTGTGATTTCTACTGTTGGGAGTGGTGGGTTGGATATTCAGAGCCTAGGCGATGGAAAATTTGTAGCTACAGCAGTAGGATTCTTTAAACCGTATTCAGACGTTTCTATAATAAAAACAGTAAATACTGTAGTCACCCAGCCCAACCAAAATATAGTGTATAATCTAGCATATCGAAACAAGGGTGTATCTGACGCTACCAATGTCCAAGTAACTGATTTATTGCCAAACGGATTTACTTATCAATCAGCCAATATTAATCCCAGTGAAGTGTTCGAAGACAGCGGTCGTCAACGTCTGACATTTATTATTCCAACTTTACTGGCTGGAGAAGAAGGCAATATCCAGATTGTTACGAAAGTTGGTTTAGACCTAGGTTCCAAAATAAATGAAAGTAGAATCATTTCTGCACTTGGCGACCCTGAAATATCCAATAATCTCAGTACAGTCGCAGTAGAAGTTTATTCTCCAACAAATATCACGAGTTTAGTCCGTACTGGTGGGGTGATTCTGTCTCAAGACACTGTCAAAAATTCGATGCTGATTACCGCTTTACTTTTTGTTTTTATAGGGTTTATATGGAAGTTGAATCATCATTCTATACGATGGTCTAAACCAAAAGTCTGATACAGAGATTTTCAGTTAGTTAGTTTGACAAAAGATTGTCTATTTGTGGTTGTATATCTATATATGTCACAACTTACAACCGATTCAAAACCAAAAGAAAAGAATCGATTATCTCAGACTAACAATTTTAATTACTCAATAACTAAGTTTTTCTTGGAGAGAAGCAGGCTCACAATACTTTTGTTTGTTTTGCTAGTCATTGTAGGTGGAGCTACTACGTTTTTGATGAAAACAACTGGTTTTCCTAGTCCAGAGGTAAAATTTGCCATAGTTCAGACCGTATATCCGGGAGCAAGTTCTGAAACAGTTGTGCGTGATATAACTAAGCCACTCGAAGGTGCTATCAAAGATGTGAAAGGAGTAAAAAAATACACCTCAACTAGCAATAACTCCTTTTCTTCGATTGCAGTTAGTATTGATGAAAAAGCCAATGCAGACAACGTCCGAAGTAAAATTGATTCAGCACTGAGCGGTGTGACACTACCAGTAGGGAGTGAAAAGCCTTCGGTGGTGTCACCTGATATTGCGGGCCCAGATTACATTTACACTATAACTAGTTCAGACCTGCCAAGATTATACAGTGTTGCTACTGAAGCCCAAAAAAAGATTACTGACACACCTGAAACAAGTAGTGTAAAAGTACTCGCCCCCCTTCTCAAGAAATTGGTTATAAAGATAGATAACGATAAGTTAACAGCATTAAATCTAACTCAAGATCAGATAATATCACAAATAAAGTCGCTCGGCGAAAGCCTACCAGTCAAATCTGATGTAACTCTAGATAATAAAAGTCAGAGCATTGTGACATCTTTGAGTGGTGATTCAGTAGACTACCTCAAACAAATTCAATTCAGACCTGTTTCTCGTTTCCCTGTTGATCAATCTACTGGTCTTGTGCAGCCTTTGGTTTACACTCTCAGTGATTTTGCTGTTTTAAATGAAGAGTATAGCTTTGATAAAGCAAATCCGTCTGTGTTCGCATTTCGGGGGTCTGATGATGTTTCACGGTCACAATCTGCTGTAGTTTTATCTGTCAAGACAGCTAGTGGTACGGATCAGGGAAAATATAACAAGAGCATAGAAGACACCTTTAAAGAAATAAAAGATGCTAACTTTATCGAAAAAGATGACAAGGTTGACTCAGGAAAAGTCTCAATTCTGACAAGTTTCTCATCTGCAACTAATAGTGAAAGACAAGTAAAGGAGGTTGTTGAGGGTTTGGTTGGAGGCCCACTTCCTGTGGAGAATCAATTGCTTTCGCAAGCTGGCTGGTTACTCGGAGGTATTCAGCTGGTGTTTCTGGTGATGGTAGCTTTTGTGTCTTGGAGGGCGGCTCTCGTGGCGGCATTGTCTATTCCGATGAGCTTGTCTTTTTCAACTATTTATCTCTATTTCACGGGTCAAAACCTCAACACTCTAGTACTCTTTAGCCTCGTTCTGGTTATTGGACTTGTTGTTGACCCAGCTCTGGTAATCATGGAATCGATTCAACGCAAAATGGATACTGGTCTCAGAGGAAAAGTCGCAGTTCTCGAGGCTGTCAAAGATGTTGGAAACGGACTCTTTTTAGCATCGCTTACAAATGTGATTGTGTTTGTACCGTTTGGTGTTGTGTCAGGTGTTTTTGGTCAGATAATTAGCTATATTCCGCTCACAATTATCCCTGCCACAATAGGATCTTATATTATCCCGCTTGTATTTTTGGCATGGCTTGGAGGTTTGATACTGAGGCCAAGTAAACACACTGAAAGTGATGAAGAAAAGAATCTATGGCCATTAGCTCGATGGTTAATCACTTTTAATTATAGAATTTTGAACGGAAGTAGACTCATTCGATTGGCGGTGATTCTCATCGGAATTATATTTCCAGTATTGGTAGCTGGGGTGTATTTTTCTACAGGTCGAGTAAAAAGTGTTCAATTTTCTTCAGGAGATAATGGTTATTATATTGCAATAACTGGTAAATTTCTACCTACTGTGAGCAAAGAGGATCGAGCAAAAACCCTATCTGAGGTAACAAAAACTATCGCATCAAACAAATCGATTCAAACGGTATTTCCAATTGAGGGTGATTCATTGTACTATTATGGTAAACTTGTGGAGAAAAATAAACTTGATAAAACTGGTAAAGCTGTTGCCCAAGATATTAATAAGGAAGTGAACGATAGATTTGGATACAGATTCTTTGATATCAATGTAGCTTTGGAATCACAGGGTCCACCAGAAGCTGCCTACCAAGTAGCACTGGCGATTAAAACAAATGATTCTCAGATACTCGAAAAATCTGCCAAGGAACTCAGTAATGTTCTAAATAAAACCTGTTTCAAAGATCAAAAAGTTACGATTTCTGATTCTTGTGATGGTGATAGAATTGTAACTAAGGTCGATGATGGGTATACTGGAAAACAAAACCCCGCAATTGAAGTCTTGCTCGATAGAAACAAATTGGGTGAATATGGTTTAATTATTCCAAATGCACCACAAACCCTCTTTGTAAACCAACAAATCAAAGAACTCTTTACTCTACAAGACGGCAAAAAAATTGGAACCCTGACTGAGTTAGGAAATGAAATTACGATTTACCTGGATAAAATTAATCCAACACCTACAGAATTAAATCAACTCAAAAATTTTGAAATTAGCTCATTGAGTGGTAAAAAAATCAAACTCAGCGACATCGCCACTATTTCAGAAAAAACTCCAAAAGAAAGCATACAACGAGTGAAGGGTGAGACAATTGGAGTAGTCCAAGCTCGATTGAAAGCTGGTAGTGATGACCAAGGAACCGCTGCCAAGGTAAATGATGCAGTACTTGGCTATATGAAGGAAAATGACTCAAAACTGATTACTGATTTGGGGTTGGCAAAAGATGCTGTAGAAAGTTATAGTGAGGGTGATTCAGCTTCGTTTATCAAATCATTTTCGGAGTTATTTGTCGCTCTATTGTTGGCGATATTTGCCACTTATTTGGTGCTTGCAGTATTTTTTAACTCACTTACTCAACCGCTCGTTATTCTCTATACGATTCCACTTACATTTATTGGTATGTTCCCAGCACTTGCAATGTTTGGAGGTGGTCAATTAGGTTTTCTTGAGATTATCGGAGTGATTATTTTGATCGGTATTGTAGAAAATGTAGCCATATTTTTGATAGATGCAGCAAACCAAAAAATAGATGATGGTTGGGATGAGAAACTGGCTATGAGTTACGCCTCTGGTCTTCGTATGCGACCAGTTATCCTAACTAAATTTACCGCCATTGCTTCTCTTGCTCCGTTGGCATTTTTGTCAGAGCAGTATCGTTCACTTTCCGTTGTTATAATATTTGGTTTGCTTTCTTCAGGATTTGTTTCTTTGGTTACTACACCAATTCTATTCATTTATTTCAAATGGTTGTCTGGTAGATTTAATCAAATGCGTTGGTATAATCGACTGTTATTTTTCCCGTTGATGCCAGTCTACTTGATACTAATGTCATTTGATCGAATTAAACTTTAACTGCATTCCTTAATTATATTCATGACACGACCACGTCTTTCATATCAGTTTATATTGATTTCTGTAGTCGCTGTATTCTG
This sequence comes from bacterium, assembly GCA_043778575.1. GTDB lineage: Bacteria > Patescibacteriota > JACMRA01 > JACMRA01 > JACMRA01 > JAYWFX01. The sequence continues at coordinate 18,090 of JAYWFX010000081.1, forward strand.
TTATTATATTGGATCCTTTCTACTGGTAATAGTCAGAAGTAAAGGAGGTAAATTAGATGCGGGTGTGTCTACTGAGGTTAGTTGGAGGTTATTTTTTCAAAACCTTCCTCAATTTTCTCAGAATATCTATCAGCATTTTTTCGGTTATTTTGAGCAGTATTCTCGACTATACGATGCTAGTAACTTATTTCTTATACCTTTAGATATACTTACTAAACTC
>JAYWFX010000082.1:0-18243 GCA_043778575.1 bacterium
CAGGCAATACCCCAAGGATCGAGCATACAGGATCAAGCTGACTTTTTCGTGCTAGATTTCGTCTGGAAACACCAACAACTAGTAAACAAAAACAAACAAGACTGGCTAAAAACCATGCGGGGGCAGTAGGAAATTAGAATTCTAAGGCATAATTTAAGCTATATGTTTGACATATTACATCAAAATATATATGTTTTACATTATTATTTGTAATTCTATGTCTAGTGCTCAAGTCAAAACTGTAAAAAGAAGAAGTATAACTTTTCCTCCTACCGATCCTATTCAAAAAGTCATTATGGAGCTAGAGGATTTGTACGAAAATGCAATTGATTTACCTTCTATTATTCGGATTTCTTTGATAGAACACAAGATGCACAAATTAAGTGAACGAAAACGAACAGGCTCTCAAAATTCTTATAAACCAACTCGTGGTGAGGCTAAACTAATTGCTGAGGCACTTGATGATGAAACAATGAGTGACCAAGAAGCGCAAGATATGTTTGAGAAAATTGGTATCAAAATCAATTAACAGATTATGTATCAATTGAAATTCAAGAAAAAGGCAGTGAAGCAATTACTACTCATAGCTAAAAACGAAAAATTGAAAGATAGATTACAACTTATCTTGGATGATATTTCGGCAAATCCATATTCACCCCAATTTAAATTTGAGAGACTAAAATCTAATTTACGAGGACTATGTTCCAAGCGATTAACTGATTCAGATAGAATCGTGTATAGAGTAAGTGATACTGAAATAGAAGTTTTAGTAATTACGGTGCTAGGTCATTATGATGATTAACGTAAATATTACTTCTTTAATAGAAACAGGGTGTGATTGACGAATTGATTGTTGGAGTATTTGTTGGTAACTATGTCAGATATTAACTTTATTCCTTTAAAAAAAGATGAGACTAATAATCTTTCACAATTGGAACAGGCAGTTATAAGAACTTTTTTTACTTTGAAAAAACCATTTAATAAAGACGATGAGCAACACAATAGAATATTAAAGAGATTTCATAGTGATCAGATAGATAGAACACAAATAATCAACTTAATTGGAATCAACATTAGAGAATACTTCAACAATGAATATCCTAATGGAAATGTCTTTCTGCTCGATGGATCTTGGGGAAGCGGGAAAACATGGGTAACTAAAGTTTTAGAAAATGAAATATTACATCAAAATAAACAAAATTGTGAATGGATAAGTTATTCATCTTGGAATTACCTAAGCGAAAAAGAATTATTTTTTGATATATGGAAGACATTAAACCATAAATTAATTGACGAACTTAAAACTTTAACAGGGGACAACGCTAGAGACGAATTTCATAAATTAAAAAACACAACCGCACCATTTATTAGATTTGGGGGTAAAATTGCAAATCTTTTCAAAATAGAAATAGGGTCAATTAAATTAGGTTTAAACATTCCCAAATCAGAAACAAAAGAGGACTATGATAACGATTTTTATGATTTACTCAATTATAAGGACAAAAAATACACATTTAATATAAAAACGCCTACAATTTTAGTAATTGATGATTTGGATAGAATTGAAAAAGCAAAATTATGGAGAATATTTATGTTGATAAGTTTGTTTGAAGATGAGAAAAACTTATTCATTTTACTTATTGGAAGTAGTGACTATTTAGAAAAAATAATTGATGGTTATTATAATATTGAGGGTGAAGGTGAAAACTTTTTAACAAAGTTTATAACAAGACGTTTTCCTCTTTCTAGCCCCTCTTTCACTAATTTACTGTTGGGAGTGTTAGGGGGTGACTTTGTGGATAATAAAACACTACAATTTTGTATTAAAAATCTAATTCACATTCATTCACTTCGAGAGTTTCAGTTTCATTATATATGGCCACTTGAGAATCTAGTCCAGTTAGAAATTTGGACAACATCTGATAAAAAAGACTCGATCATTCTTTGGTTTTTTTTACTCACAGAAATAAAGCTGAGGCATAAAAGTTTATGGAAAAATATAATAAATAAGCAAATTGTTGAGAATATTGAATTAGAATTAGAAAAATCCTGCTTAAACTACCTCTCTTTACTTAATGAAAATATTAAGGAGACTTTTCAACAAACAGAGATAAATGAATTCAACAAGATTTTAAAAAGGCTAAATGTTGTAGCTTATATTCTTGCTTTATGTACTGAAACACCATTTGCGCAAGGAGGTTATGGGCAAAATAGTTACGCTGCTAATAATTATGATAATAGATTAACTAATGGCAATATAGCAGGTACCCAAGCACAATTATATCTTAACTTTAATCAAGTTATTGATATAGCAATTATGAATGAACCTCATGCAAATAAATTACCTATATCTAAAGAAATTAAATATAGGTTTTTAACATCTCTTATTGATTTACTTTCCTGAGTTCCACTTTTTAAATAAATCATTTATATTTGCTTTAATTTCTGGATTGTCGCTTTTTATAGCAAAACTATAAAGTGGTAATATAAGCTTATCATAAAATTCACTAGGTTTTACTGTTGTATCTGCTTTAATTAAAGTACTACTCGCAGTATAGATACTATATATTTCTACTGCTAAATCTGATTCTGTGATTTTATTTTGATGATCAATGGGTTTGATCAATCCATCTGACGTATCTTGTAGTATCACTCCAACTTCATCAACAACCCAACCATGTTCTAAACATTTTTGTATTTCTAAAATAAGACTCTTTTTTGTATCTACAATTAATGAATTTTGATTTATTCCATTTTCAGAAACCAGAATTTGCTCAAATGAAGTTTTAAATGTTAGAATATTACCAAACAGCAAGTTAATTCCTGCTGGTCGCTCTGAATCTAAAGCTGTAAAAAAAATTGCTAAATTGTCATCGTCAACCTTATTTCCGTTAATATAATAACTTAAACTCGCTCCACTAGGGGTAGAATCAAAACCATATATAATTAAGAGCCGTATTGCCCTGTATAAGTCATACTCAAAGGATTTATTCCCTAAGAATGTGACAAGTTCTTTAGCTTTAATTCTATTTTGAGACAATTTTTATTTTTATTTCAATATTTTATCCCAACATATTCTACAATTTTATTGTTGGCAAAGTATTGAAAATCTTCTGTAGAATAAACCAACAAGATCCTGAAACGAGTTCAGGATGACAACTATTTGAAGTATGACAGTTTACCTTTGGAGTTTGTCTGCATATACACTTCGTGAGTTTATCAAGAATATCTTAGGAGTCTTCATGTAATTACTCTAAGTTATGTAGGAGGTGTGTTTTGGCTGTTAGATTGTCAAAAGATTAAAAAACAATTAATTTGGGTGTATATGAATATTCTCGTCACTGGTGGAGCTGGTTATATTGGCTCACAAACTGTCCTTGCTCTTCTCGCAAAAAACCACACTGTCATCGTATTGGATAACCTAAGTAAAGGTCACAAAGAAGTGGTTCCTGAAGGTGTATCACTCGAAATTGCTGATCTGAATCATAAAAAATCTTTTCGCTCCATTTTTGAGAAGTATCAAATCGATGGTGTAATCCACTTTGCGGGGAGTATTGAGGTCGCAGAGAGTCAGGTTGACCCCCAAGTATACTTTAGAAACAATACCTCAGCTTCGCTGAATTTACTCGAGGTCATGAGAGAATTTGAAGTAAAAAATATCGTATTTTCATCGACAGCTGCCACATATGGTTTGCCAAAAGTAGTCCCAATCCTAGAATCCAGTGAGCTCAGCCCTATAAATACCTACGGGAGAAGCAAACTCATGACTGAGCAGATGCTGAGAGATTTTAGTAGGAGCTATAGTTTTAACACACTGTGCCTACGATATTTCAATGCCTGTGGAGCTGACAAACTAGGAAGATGCGGCGAAATGCACGAACCAGAGACACACTTGATCCCAAATATCCTCAAATCGGTGATCAACGGCACTGAAGTTACTGTTTTTGGGACGGACTACAACACCTTTGACGGCACCTGCGTGAGAGACTATATTCATACCATGGATTTGGCAGACGCTCACGTACTAGCTATAGAGAAACTCATCAATCATACCGGTGAGGCATTTGTAGAATCAATCAATTTAGGAACCAAAAGCGGCTACAGTATAAACCAGATCATAGATACAGTTGAAAAAGTCACTGATAGGAAAGTCAATAAAGTCTATGGTACTCGTAGAGCTGGAGATCCAGACATGCTCGTAGCTGACAACTCTAAAGCAAAAGAACTACTGAATTGGACTCCAAAATATTCTGATCTTGAAAATATTATTCAAACAGCATGGAATTGGCACCTAAAGCACTAAAAAGACCCCAATGTAAAGCATTGAGGCGTTAGATATTGTGAGATAGGATCAAATCAAAATTAAACCAGTTGCTCATTGAGGTGGTGGTTCATTTTGACTCGTTTGGTTTCCAGATAGTTTTTGTTATGTTTGTTTGGTTGTATGCTGATGTCTACTCGCTCAGAAACTTTGACACCCAGCATCTTTAGTTCATCCACTTTGAATGGGTTATTTGTCATGACTTTTACGCTGGTTATGTCCATGTCTGCTAAAATCAATCCTGCAAAATCAAATTCACGAAGATCCTCATCAAATCCTAGCTCTAGATTAGCTTGGACTGTGTCAAAACCATTTTCTTGGAGCTTGTAGGCACGAATCTTGTTGAACAAACCAATTCCCCTACCCTCGTGAGGCAGATAAATCACTACGCCTTTACCCATTTTTTCAATCAGTCTCATTGTCTCATGAAGTTGAGGCCCACAATCACACCGCTCTGATCCAAAAATATCTCCAGTTAGACAAGATGAGTGAAGTCTGAGCAACACCGATTCGTTTTTAGTCCAAGTACCCTTGTAAATCGCGGAATATTCCTCACCTGTATTTATATCTCTGTAGACTGTCATCTGGAAATCTCCGAATGAAGTAGGTAGTTTTATTGGATCAGTTTTTTCCCACATATAGATAATCAGCTAAATCTTTGATAGTAATAATTTTTAGATTCCATTTTTGAGCCATTTTGATGAGGTCTGGCATTCTCGCCATAGTTCCATCTGGATTGACAATCTCAATCAATATCCCAGAATCACCCATACCAGCTAGCTTTGCTAAATCTACAGCAGCTTCGGTGTGACCATTTCGCACTAATACGCCACCCTCTTTGGCAACCAATGGGAAAATATGACCGGGTCGAGTGAGGTCTGATGGTTTAGTGTTTGGATTGTGGAGTGCTTGGATCGTCATCGATCGATCTAGAGGCGAAATACCTGTAGTAGACCCTTCTCCGCAATAATCAACTGATACTGTAAAGTTAGTCTGCTTGGCGTCTGTGTTGTTTATCACCATCGGCGGGAGCTCTAACTCTTGTGCTCTCTGCTCTGTGATTGCTACACAAAGTAAACCTTTTGCCTCTGTTATCAAAAAGTTTACCATTTCTGGTGTGACACTACTAGATGCAGCGATAAAGTCACCTTCATTTTCTCGGTCTTCGTCGTCTACGACAATAACTAATTTGCCCGCACGGATGTCGTCTATTGCTTCTTGGATAGAATGAATCATATAAAAAATAACAAATCTGAGAGAGTTGCTTATATTGATATACATCATATTTTCATCTTAATGTCAAAACTGTTTCGGTTTGCTAATGTTTAAAATTGAGACAGGTTCAAAAGTGCATGATTTCTTGACAAAAATAAAACTGTGGACATCAGTTTACAAGATCGCGGGATAGAGTAATGGCATCTCGTCTGGCTCATAACCAGAAGGCTGTAGGTTCGAATCCTGCTCCCGCCACCAAAAATATTTTACCAGATATTCGATTCAAGAATTTTACAGTTGGAACTATAGCTCAGTTGGTTAGAGCGCTGCCCTGTCACGGCAGAGGTCGCCGGTTCGGGTCCGGTTAGTTCCGCCACATTAATTTTACTAATATCCGATTAGCAATCAATAGAATACACATAAATCTTCCCATAACAGGGATTTTTTTGTTTTTTAAACAGCTGCATTCTAGCTCAACAATTCTAGCTCAATAATTTTATCTCAATATGAAAATATTTTTAGTTCGACATGCACACGTTGGATATGAAACCGAACTGGGTACAAAATACAAGACACCAGTTTATGGTGAGCACTTATCTCCTCTCGGGTGGGGTCAATCCCTAGAGCTGGATTATTTGTTAGCCAAAACAGAGGTTCAATTCGATGCTCTATATAGTTCAGATTATTGCAGAGCTGTTGAAACTATTACACCAATAAGTCTTCGAAACAAGCAAAAAATTACAGAGTTTTCTGAGCTTCGAGAGGTGGAAGTGAGTCTAGGCGCTGAATCTTTTTCCGAAGCAAGTACACGAATCAAAGGAATTCTGATCAAACTCTCACAAAATCATGATTCAAATTCAACAATCTTAGTGGCTACCCATGGGATTTTAATGGAGTCTTTCTTTCAAAAAACTTTTGGCGAGTTAAAAAATCGAGTCTTGTGGCTAGATGTCTATTCACTCGATTTGATTGGTGATGTCTTTTCAAACCTCCACAGAGAACTGCACCTAATTCCAGAAAATCAATCTGATCATTCCAAACTCAATTATTATCCAAAATTATCATAATCTGCTATGAAAGTTGCTATTGTTCATGATTACTTATTTCAGTTTGGCGGGGCAGAAAAAGTGGTTGAAGCCTGGCTCGACATGTATCCTCAAGCAGAAATATACACCAGCTTTTTTGTACCTGAAAAGTTTAATACCTCAGAATCAATCACCAAAGCCTATACTGAAAACAGAATTTATACGAGCATTGCACAGTGTATTTTTTCTTTCAGATTCATGCACAGATTTCAGAAGCACTTTTTTTGGTTGTATCCACTAGTTATGAGACTAGTAAAAGTTCAGGGTTGTGATATAGTTCTCACCTCAAGTACAGACTGTGGAAAGCAAATACAACTCAAAAACAATAAAAAAATTATTCACTATTGCCACTCACCTACCCGATACCTCCATGGTTTAACTACAGAAGCAGACCACAATAGCCTAAATACGATCTATAAAATATTTATACCGCTGTTTATCCCATTTTTACGGTGGTTAGATTTGCGTGCCGTTAAAAATCTCAATGCTCTAGAAACTGTTTGGCTAGCTAATTCAGAGTTTATCAAAACAACCATCAAACAGGTTTATCTCACAGATTCTACAGTGGTTTACCCACCGATTGAACTGGATAAGTTTCTCAATCTAAAGAGGACAGGCGGTGGTGATTTTTATTTGTGTCACGGTAGGATTTCTTTCCACAAACGAATTGATTTAGCGATTGTAGCCTGCTTGGAGTTAGGAAAAAAGCTCAAGATTAGCGGTACAGCAGGTTTCCAAAAACAAATGGATGATCTGGTAAAATTAGTGACTGACTATGAAAAAAAACACCCAGAAAAAAAGGGGTTGATTGAGTTTCTCGGCAGGACTAGTGATGAGCAATATTTTGACCTCATAAATCACTGTAAAGGTTTCTTATTCCCGGGAAAAGAGGATTTTGGGATTGCACCTATTGAGATTTTAGCTGCGGGAGTACCAGTGATTGCCTATCAGTCTGGAGGTGCTTTAGAGTATGTAAAAGAGAGTTTAAATGGAGTATTTTTCCCTGATCAGACAGTAGATAGTTTGATTATGGGAATTCAAAGATTTGAGCAGGTTACAAACTGGAATACTGAGCAAATTCGTGAAAGCTCATTACCATTTAGTTTAGCAGTCTTTCGACAAAAGATTACCCAATTTGCCAACAACTAAAATAACAGCTTGGAGTCATTGTAATAATCTTAAAAAAATTGAATATGGAATTGACTACAAATAGCAGAATTGAACAAAAAGAATGGCAACATATTAGGGAAACAGCCAAAGTTATTCTCACAACAAGAGCAATATTAGTAAGCAAAGACAACAGGGGTGATGATTGGGTATATGTGCAATCTGCAGACAGAACAAAAAGAGGTATTGGTATCGTTCCAGAATTACCTGGTGGCAAAGTTGATAAAGGTGAAACTGTGTTAGAAGGGCTTTTAAAAGAAGTCAGAGAAGAGGCTGGATTAACAATTGAAACAATCAAAACCAATGATGAACTGAATGAATTAGAGGTTGGTAGCTTGATGTATCAATTCCCTGATAAACCAGATTGTTATGGCGAGGTTCATATATTTGCGGTAGTGGTAGACCAAGATGCCTACACTCAAATACAACCAGAAGGTCTGAATGAAGACAAAATTGTAGGTGGTAGCTGGGTTAGACTTGAGGAACTGGCTACTCAGCTCAAAGAAACAACAATGTCAAATATTGGATACGCAGACATCGACTGGGATAAACTCAAAAAGCTGGCTCAGGATACAATACACTAACACACCATTCAATATGAACGAAGCAGGAATAAGCACTACCGATTTACAGATTGCCAGTGGTCAGCTGTGGTCAAAACTACAACCATTTATTGGTTATTTAGATGCAGATGAGTACAAGGTGGTGGAGTTAGCATTTACGCAAATGGTGTTAGCCCATGATGAGGTCAGAAGAAAAAGTGGCGAGTACTATATCATCCACCCAGTGGCAGCATGCATTACGCTAGCGGAGATTCAGATGGACTATGCGACTTTAGCTGCCACACTACTCCATGATGTTCCTGAGGACACCCAAGTGAGCCTAAAAGACCTGAGCAAAGACTTTAGTCCCGAAATAGTATTTTTAATCGAAGGAGTGACCAAGCTTAGTGCGATTCGATACCAAGGAGAGGAAAAATATGCAGAAAATCTCAGGAGGATGTTTGTGGCTATGAGCAAGGACTTGAGAGTAATTTTCATCAAACTTGCTGATAGACTTCACAATCTGCAGACACTTGGGCACGTAAACCCTGAAAAACAACATCGAATAGCTCTCGAGAGTTTAGAAATTTATGCACGTATAGCAGAGAGACTGGGGATGAGTTATTTTCAAAACGAAATTGAGGAGGCAGTCTTCCCCTATTTATACCCAGATGTTTACAGTGAATTTGTCCGCAATTCCAGCCTAGCAATAGGAAAGCGTACTCAGTTTTTAGATTCAACACTAAAAAAAACACAGCTAATATTGGATCAAAACAGCGTCACCACAAATAAAATCTATGGTCGTACAAAAAAACACTACTCAATTTTTAAAAAGATAAGCTCCAAAGAAAAAACTATAGATGATTTGTATGATTTGGTAGCACTGCGAATAATAGTGGATTCTATCGAGGATTGTTATTTTGTGATGTCTATTTTACACAACCATTTCACCATTTCACCTAGCAGAATCAAGGACTATATCGCTCATCCAAAACCAAATGGCTACCAAAGTCTCCAACTTGCTGCGTTTGATGAAAAAAATCAAATGTGGTTTGAATTCCAAATACGAACCAGCGAAATGCACGAATTTGCAGAGTATGGAGCTGCAGCACATTTTATATACAAATCTAAAATGCAGAGACGCGAAAGCACCCAATTTGTAAATAGTGAAAACTACAAATGGATAAATGAGTTGGTTGATTTAGGAAAGGAGGAATTGTCACCAGAAGAATATTTAAAAAAGGTAAAGCTCGACCTGTTCCAAGATCAAATCTTTGTTATGACTCCCAAGAGTGACGCAATTAGTCTACCAGCTGGATCTTCGTGCCTAGATTTTGCTTTTCAAATCCATGGAGACGTAGGTGAACACGCTATGATGGCAAAAATAAACGGTCAAATTGTACGCTTGAATCATACACTTACAAACGGTGATATAGTAGAAATACTCACAGACAAAAGACAAAAACCCTCAAAAGACTGGCTTAACTGGGTATCAACCAGAACTGCCCGCAAATATATTCGTAGCTGGCTAAGACAACATTCAGACCCTCTTTAAATCAAAAAAAGCAGCCCATACTAATTGCTAAACGCACGGCAAAAAAGGTGGCTCGAAAGCCACCAGATGTATTTTTGTGAGAGTGCTGTTTTAATACATACCTCCCATTCCGCTCATATCAGGACCAGCTGGAGAAGCCTTTTCATCCTTTGGTTCCTCGATAATTGCGACCTCTGTAGTGATAATTGAACCTGCTACAGATGAGGCATTGAGGACTGCCTGCTCAACAACCATAACTGGATCGATAATACCAGCTGCGAGCATGTCTTTGACTTCTGTCATCGAACTAAAGTCAAAACCAATTTTTGGATCCCCCACAATCTTGTGAAGAGTGATTGACACATCATAAACACCTGCGTTTTGTGCAATTGCTCTAAATGGAGTCAGAAGTGCATGCTTAAAAATACGCACACCTACCTTTTCATCAGTATCCATAGTTTTTGTTTCCAACTCAGTCAAAGCCTCTGACATACGAACTAAAGTGACAGCTCCACCCGGAACTACACCCTTTGCGATAGCAGCTTTTGTGGCATTCAAAGCATCTTCAATGACATATTTGAGCTCTTTCATTTCTACTTCTGTAGCAGCACCTACCTTGATGACACCAACTCCTCCGACGAGCTTTGCCACACGCTCAGCAATTTTTTCTTTATCATAATCGGATTTAGTCTCCAGATATGCTTGATTTAGTCCACTTACTCTCACTTTGATTTGATCTTTATCACCCTTTCCACCTACAATCGTAGTGGTATCTTTAGTCATGACTACTCTATCTGCAGATCCTAAATCATCTACGGTCACAGTCTTGAGCTGCATTCCGAGGTCACTAGAAACAAAAGTAGCACCAGTAAGCACAGCTATATCCTCGAGCATAGCCTTTCTCCTATCACCAAAAGCAGGGGCTTGGACGCCATAGACATTGAAAATACCTCGCATCTTGTTCAGAACAAAAGTAGCTAACGCTTCTCCTTCTATATCCTCAGCGATGATTACTAAATCTTTTTTGCCCTGTTGTGCCATTGCCTCGATAACTGGAAGAACATCCTGAATACTGCTAATCTTTTTATCGGTTATCAAAATCAGAGGTTTCTCGGCTACAGCTTCCATGCGATTGGTATCAGTGACAAAATACGGTGATTTATATCCCTTATCAAACTGCATACCCTCAACCACATCTACCTCAGTTTTGTTTGAGTCACCATTTTGAACAGTAGCAACGCCATTTACACCGATTTTCTCGAGGACATCAGCAATCATCTCACCAATCTCACGGCTTTTACTCGAAATAGTAGCTACGTTCGCTTTTTGCTCTCGAGTCGTGATTGGAGTAGCAACTTTACTCAAATACCCAAGGCTAAAGTCTACAGCAGCTCTGATTCCATTTCGAAGTTTTACTGGATCACTACCAGCCTCAACCACCTTTAAACCTTCGTTGACCAAAGCGCCCGATAAGACGGCTGTCAGACTAGTTCCATCTCCTGCTACATCATTCGTTTTACTAGCAGCCTGCTGGATTAGGGACACACCTAGCTGCTCATACCCTTCGAGCTCAACTGCTTTTGCGATAGTTACACCATCATTTGACACGTCAGGAGCACCGTAGCTTTTTGCAATTACACTAGTTCTACCCTTTGGACCATAACTTGTCTGCACTGCTTTTACCACAGTATTTACTCCACTTTGAATTGCTTTTCGAGCATCAGTTCCAAATTTAATAAGTTTTTTAGCCATATAATATTTTTTTAGATTAAAATTCTTTAGATTGAGGTTTGTTGGTTTAATTTCCTAGAATTGCGATAATGTCTTTTCCATTTACTACCTTGTATACAATTTCAGTATCTACATCGTCTTTGACCTCTTCGCCTGAGTATTTACCAAACATGACGTTATCACCTACTTTGAGACCAAGCTGAGTCACGTTTTCCTCTTCTCCAATTCCACTCGCAATTGCAATAATTTCTCCAATAGCCTGTTCGTTTTCAGGTTTTGCTGACAGGATAATCCCCGAGCTAGACACACTTTTCTGCTTGTTAAGTCTCACTACGACTCGATTTCCTAAAGGTTTGATAATTGTCATAATAGAATACAAATTTAGCTTGTAACTTAGCAATCAGTAGTATAAATTGCCAGAACTTGTCAAGAGTCAAAGTTGAATTATATGTTTATTGCTAAAATTAAATACTTAGGATATACTCCTTATACTAAGTAATAAATGCATATGTTAGAATCACCAAAAACAGAACAAACAAAAACAGATTCAGAAAAACAAAGACTCACTCAACTACTACAAGAACTAAAAAACTTCGCTAACAATTATTCTGATCAGTTAAAAAGTTCAGGAAAAAAGAATGAGATCTCACAAGGATTCACTGATGTTAATGAGATGATAATAGAAGGGAATAATCGAACTGTTGAAATGATGAGAATTTTACAAGCATTAATAGAGTCTAATTGTGGCTAAACAAATATCTTAGAAATACGATAGATGGACTACAGCCCACTATTTATCTCTTTTACTTTTTCTATAATCTGATTGAATTCATTGTCATTGGATGCAAAGTAGGTCTTTCCAGTTAGATCTGCTACAAAAAATAAATTGCTGTCTTGGGATGGGTTCAGGGTTGCTAATATGTTGTCATACTGAGGATTAGTTATCGGCCCGATGGGATAAGATGCTATTTGATATGTGTTATACAGGTGCTCAAACACTCCATCATTGAGATATCTACAACCTTCACGCACAAAGGTTGACTCACACAGCTTGTAGGGTTGACCGTATTCTACTGTCGGATTGGATTGCCATTTCATACCACTAGCTATTCGATTCAAAAACACCCGTGCTACACCTCTTCGCTCATCCCCCAGCTCAGCTCTATTAGAATTAGTTACACCTTTTGTTCTACCTGTCTCTTTTTCTAAGACACTTGCGAGTGTTAGGGATTTGTAAAAATCAGCTGAATTTGTCTGTTTTGATACATTATTCCAAACTTTTTTCTGAAAATTATTGAGTAGCTTCTTGTATACATCGCCAGCTGTAGTTGGCAACACAAAAGTATATGTATCAGGATACAAATAGCCCTCAGGATAATATTTGACACACGATCTCATATCTCCATATTTGCAGTTGAGTGGCTCGGGCAAAAAAACATACTCCGCGGTACTAAAATTAGCTGGATTCATAGCAAAGTCTCTAAATTCTGTAGCTTGTATAATACCACTTTTTTCTAGTTTCACAGCCATATCATCCAGATCATCACCTTCAATAAGTGTCACTTTGGCAGTTTTTACCTTGGTTTGCTCTTGGAGATCTTTGGTTTTTTGTTTTGTTTGGTCATCAATCTGCTTGAGTATCTGCTCTGGATTGCTGGGGACTAAAATAGAATATTCACCAGTCTGCAAAGGACTAACTGGGTGGAGTTTCTCTTGCCACAAAAAACCACTAGTAGAAATAATTGCCTGCTTTTTAAAAAGTGTGTCAGCTACAATACTTATATTCTCACCTTTTTCTACAGTTATTAAAACCTTACCATTAGGTGAATTTTTAGGAATTCCGACGAACGATTGATAAAAATTATAGCAACTAAAAACTACTACGCTAAATATAAAGACTACTACAATACAGTACACTATTTTATTTACACCAAATGGTCTGCTCTTTTTCATTTCACCAGTCTAAGGTAGACTATTACTCACTTGTCAAACAGTAAAAATCCGTCTATAAATTTTAGAGAAGATGAATTTTACTCAATTTAATGAACTTTTGTTGTCAGTTATCCTCGGTATCGTTCAGGGGCTTACAGGCGTACTACCTATTGGCGGCGATGCTCACATTCGGTTAGTATCCAGTATATTATTAAATGGGCGAGACGTTCGCGAGCTTTCACTGAGTGCTATTGGAATAGGAACTACACTTGGACTTGTTCAGTTTTTTTGGAAAAAAATCATAGTATATGCAAAACGAATCCAAATAATATGTACAGATGTCAATGAAAGGAGAGTTTTTTTGGAAAATTTTCGCGGTTGGTGGTCAAGTCGTCGTGTCACAAACAATACTGTTGATATCCAATTAGCTCAGCTAGCTACAGCTCTATTGCCCATATCCATTATCAGTCTAATAACAGGTAATTTAGCAACAAACAGTCGATCAGTTCGAGATATAGCCTTGTTTTTATTGGCAGGAAGCGGGCTCATGATTATAGCAGAATATCTAAAAACATATATAAAGAGGCTTGGAGAAGTGGAGAGAGAAACAGAAGTATTCTTACCAGTAGAGGTTGTTTTAGTTGGGTTATTTCAGAGTCTTGGAGTTTTTCCCGGAATAAGCGGTTTAGGAGCTGGAATATGCGCAGGATTGCTTGTCGGAAAACAGAGGAAAGTGGCAGTATATTTTAGTTTATTAATCTTTACTGTGACAGGACTCTGGAATACACTAGTAACGTTAGTTCAAATAATAGTCAGCGTATTTAGCAACTCCTACACTCTATTCCCAAATTCACAGAGTTGGAGTACCACCGCGTTCAACAACCGTATTAGTATCTCTCTAGTTGGATGTTTTTTAGGTTTGTTTTGTAGTTACTTAGTAACATGGATTACTACAAATATAGTTGATCAATATCTAATCAGGAAAAATCTCCAAAATATAATTATATATAGGCTAATTTTAGGGGTTGGGTTGTTAGTCTGGATTGCCAGTCCTTTTTCAAAATAACCAGTTGTGATGGAGTATTTGACAAAACATAGGTTTTAATTGTAATCTCAGCAAAGAACTTTAATACAATATATTCACGTGCAAAAGCCGTCTTTTACTGCAAAAAAACCATCTGGAGGAAACTCAAAGCGAAGAAGAAGAGTAGTGGCTCGAAAAGATACCAAAATTTATCTCGATGGTATCGTATTTGAAACTTTGCCTAGCGCCAGATTTAAAGTAAAAATAAGTCGTAGCAAGAATTTAGATCCGCTTATTGTTGATTGTCAGGTAAAAACAATCTTCAAAGTGCGAAATATTAAAATTATTAAAGGCGATCAGGTGACAGTCGAGATTGATCCAGAAACTGGCTTAGATCCCGAAACAAACACAGCAAAAGGAGTGATAATAGAACGTAAATAATAGATTAACATTATAATAATTTTTGAATTCAAGTAATATTTTATGAAAGTTGTCGTATCATTGAAAGGAAGAGGGAATAAACTATCCAGAAGAGGTAGAATGGCCCAAGGATATTTTGTTCGCAGACGTGGAATCCTCAGATTTTATGCTTTTGATGACTCACCGCTTGGAAATCGCATTAATGCAAGACAGCCAATTCCGCTCAAAAAAAAGAAAAGAATGAAATACTAATATTTGAATATTTATGATACGTATAGCAAGTGTAACAATCAACCCTAAAAAGCAAGCTCGTTTCGCTTTGACTCCAATTAAGGGTATAGGAAAATCAAATGTCAAGAATGTTTTAAAAAAGCTAGACATTAGTCCCACAACTAAATTACAAGACATTAGTGAGGAATTGATGGTTCAGCTCAGAAATATCATTGAGACTGAATACCTAGTAGAATCTGATCTCCGTAGGAAAAACCTGAGTGATATCAAGCATCTAACTGATATATCATCTTGGCGTGGGCTTAGACACAAGGCAGGTCTTCCAGTGCGTGGTCAAACTACAAAAACGAACTCTAGAACAAGAAGAGGGAACAAGAGACTGACAGGTGGTAGTGGTAAAATTAAAGCTACAAAGAAATAATTGAATATTTTACATTAAAACGATATGGCAAAAATAACCAAAGTCAAGACTAATAAGAAATCAAAGCTTAAGCTAAAGTATCCGATTGTAAAAATCTGTATGAGAGCAGGTTTTAATAACAGCATTATCACTCTGACTGACTTAAAAGGTAGCGTCATTTTTTGGAGTAGTAGCGGTCATGCTGGGTTCAAAGGAAGTAAAAAATCAACTCCTTTTGCAGCTCAAAAGGCATGTGAGGCAATACTAGATAAGGTAAGACAGGTTGAGGCTTTGTCTGCTCACTTGGTAATTAAAGGTGCTGGTATGGGTAGAGATGCATTCATTAGAGCAATTCAAACTTCTGATTTACAAATTGAGTCAATAAAAGACGAAACTGGATTTCCATTTGGAGGTACACGTCAGAAAAAACGAAGAAGAGTTTAATAATTTTTAATTTAGAAATACGATACATACACTATTATGGCACGATACACAGGTAGCAGAACTAAACTTTCACGAAGAATCGGTAGAAATCTTTTTTTAAAGGGTGCAAGGAGTTTTTCACCAAAAGATGAATTTAGCAAGAATCCATACAAGTTTCCAAAGAGCGGTGTTGGACGTGCTAGACCATCAAAAGTAAGTCAATATGGAAAACAGTTACTTGAGAAACAAGCTATCAGATTCACATATGGTTTAATGGAAAAACAGCTCATGATTGTATTCAAAAAAGCATTTAAAAAGGCTGGTGATACAGGAAAAAATGCGTTGACGACACTCGAAAGAAGGCTAGATAATACCGTTTACAGAGGTGGTATGGCTAATTCACGAGCGCAGGCAAGGCAATTAGTTACTCATGGTCAATTTTTTATCAATGGTAAAAAAGCAACAATTCCGTCAATGATGGTTGAAGCTGGCGATGAAATCACAATTAAACCAACTAAAGCAAACTCACCTTTCTGGCAAAATTTTACTCTTCAAGTGCCAGGTAAAATACCATCTTGGATTGACAACTCTAAAAAGAACACCATAAAAGTAATTAGTTTACCGCTAGATGAAGATTTACCACAAGATTTCAAGATAGCCTCTGTAGTAGAACTATATTCACGTGTAGTAGGATAATCATCAAATAAAACACCATAATTAAAAGAAATATGTTAAGCATTAGATTTAAACCAATTGGTAGAAAACACAACAAAAGCTACAGAATTGTTCTCACAACTAAAACTGCTCACGTAAGTAAGAAATTTATTGAAATACTTGGATGGTATAACCCCTACACAAAAGATTCCAGCGTAAACAAAGAGCGTGTTGCCCATTGGCTTTCTCTCAATGTTGAGACGTCTGATTCAGTTGCAAGTCTCTTCAAAAAACTCGAATTAACTAAGTAATTATGTCTAATACAGCTATAGATACAGTAGATGTACAAGTATTAAGTGATATTCTAACTAATCTTGTAACATCACCAGAAGAAGTCACAGTAGATAGAAAAGTAGATGAGCAAGGCGTCCTGTTATCAGTTACAGTCAACGTAAAAGATATGGGTATTGTTATCGGTCGCAATGGAAGTATGGCTATGTCTATAAAAACAATTATGAGAGCTGTTGGTAAAGCGCATAATATGAATATCCGTGTACAGTTTCTTGAACCAGATGGTAGCACACGATACTCTGATAAAGAAGATGACACCAACATGCCACCACTACCTAAATCAAGGTTCCAAAGCTCATTTAATCCCTTAGATCTAGCTGGAGTTGATAGTTCATCAATAGAAGATGATCTCTCAGAATTTGTCATTAACTAACTTAATCTACTTGGTATAGTATCTCCCTCTTTGAGGGTGTTTTTCTTGACAGAGAATAGCTAAAAGTGTTGGAATACATAATATATATGACTGAGTCAAAAATCCTAACCAAGCAGAAAATATACAGAGGAAAACTAAGAACCAAAATATTTTTAGACAGTGCAGATCCGAGCGAGACAGCTGAGGCATTAGAATTATTAGGATTCTTGGACGGTCAAACAACCAATCCTACCCTAATGAGTAAAAATCCCAAAGCACTTCAAGCAATTAAATCAGGCATAAAACTCACAGAAGAGTCGTTGATGGATCTGTATAAAGAAACTGTTCAGGAGATTTATCATTTAATTCCAGATGGGTCTGTATCTATTGAGGTAAATGCAAACTTGTTTTCAACTGCTGATGATTTATATCGTCAAGCCATAGCTATGAATACATGGATACCAAACGCTCATATTAAATTTCCTACATTTGCTGCTGGTATTAATGCAGCTCATAAGTTTTCTGAAGTGAATAGAGGAAAAGTCAATATGACCCTTGGATTTAACCAAGAGCAAGCTGCGGCAGTATACAGTGCAACCTTGGGGGCAAAAAAAGGTGATGTGTTTTATTCTGCATTTATAGGTAGATTACTTGATAGTGGTATAGACCCAATACAGAATCTAACAAATGTTATCGATTTACTCGAGGACGGTGA
This sequence comes from bacterium, assembly GCA_043778575.1. Classification (GTDB taxonomy): domain Bacteria; phylum Patescibacteriota; class JACMRA01; order JACMRA01; family JACMRA01; genus JAYWFX01. Next base: position 18,098 of record JAYWFX010000082.1, read on the forward strand.
TGGTCACGTCGAAGTGCTTGCATGTAGTTTTAGAAATTTAGATCAGCTACTCGCCTGTTTACAACTCAAAGTTGATATTGTAACGGTGTCATTGAAATTAATCAAAGAATGGTCTGTGACAGGATTTTATATTCCAAACTCAGATG
>JAYWFX010000083.1:0-2294 GCA_043778575.1 bacterium
GCTGACAAAACATTTATAGGTTTGAGTATCGGAAGTAACCATGGACACAATCTTTTTATCTCCAGATTTTGTAATAACTCCTAAAATTGGGTATTCAACTGGGCAAACAGTCTTGTTACTGGATACGACCTCATCAACTCCTAAAACTGAGCTTTGGTACTTTTTTGATCCAAAAGTATCACTTGTTTGATTAACTCCGCCAAATCCACTCAATATAAATCCCACAGATAGAATACAACTCAAACCTACGATTAAAAATCTCTGCAGATGGACTGCAGACCTAAATTTAGCTGGTTTTGGAATGATCTGACTATCACCGCGAAACATCTTCTGAAACATGAAAGTACTTTATATGATGTTTGTTTTCTTGGCAAAATGTAGCTCAGGTAGTACATCTAAATAAACTATTTTTCATCAGTTTCTGAATTTTCTTCTGGCGTGTTTTGTGTAGACATTGTGTCGCCGCTGATCATTCTATCCTTGAAATCTTTGACGATTGCTGCACGAATATCATCCAGACTAATACCGCTGTCCATCAAGCCTTTTTTAGCACTTTCTCTACCGATACCGAGTTTTATAGTGTCATCGCTACCCGGCATATCTAGTGTGTATGTATTTCCAGTTTTGGTTACGACTCCATAGTTTTGACCAATATCCAGAATTTCCCCAGCTAAAGAGAATACACCAGGCTCGTCAAAAATCATATCAAACTCAACTTCTTTAAATGGGGCTGCCATTTTGTTTTTAACCACCTTTACTTTTACACGATTACCTACTATGTCTGTACCAGATTTGAGAGCGCCAATTTTACGAATATCAAGACGAAGTGAAGCATAAAACTTTAGAGCTTGTCCTCCAGTTGTGGTTTCTGGATTGCCAAACATGACTCCAATCTTCAATCGAATTTGGTTAATAAATACCACTACAGTATTTGATTTTGAAATGACACCTGTGAGTTTTCTGAGGGCTTGGCTCATGAGTCGGGCTTGGACTCCCATCTGACTATCACCCATATTTCCCTCTATCTCACTTCTTGGAACGAGAGCTGCGACTGAGTCAACGACAATAATATCAAAAGCATTTGAACGAACAAGGTTTTCGACAATCTCCAAAGCCTCTTCACCGTTGTTTGGCTGAGCTACATAGAGATCATTTACATTTACTCCCAGTTTGGTTGCCCATTTTGGATCGAGAGCATGTTCTGCGTCAACCAGAGCCGCTATTCCCCCAGATTTTTGAGCTTGAGCAATACAGGATAGTGTGATAGAGGTTTTTCCACTACTTTCTGGGCCATATATTTCTACTATTCTACCCTTTGGCAGTCCTCCCACACCAGTAGCCAGATCAACTGACAGAGATCCAGTAGAAATAACCTCGACATCCTCGATAGAAACCTCGTTCATCTTCATGATTGAGCCATTTCCAAAGGTGGTACGAATCTGTGCAGCGACGAGATCTGCCATCTTGCGACGCTCTTGTAAATCATCAGTTGCTTCTGCGAGAGTTGCTGTGGAAGTAGTTTTTTTAGCCATAATATGAGTTATTGTTGATAGCAAACACTGAGCAAGAATTTAAGGTGTTGTCAAATGAATAATAAGTGTTTTGACCATAGATAAAAATTCAGGTAAGTTGAGAAAAAACAGGGAAAATTTTCTAAAATAAAAATAAAAGTATGTCACCAATAAAAGAAGAAAAAAACAATCATTTTCCGTGTAGAACTCTTATTGTATTTGGTTCTTTAACAATAATAGTGCTAGGCATATTGTTTTCTCAATATCAAGCTAAAGGAATAAATATCTTTGGCAACAAAATTGATGAGTTAACACGAACCTCAATAAATAAAGTACCAGTGCCTTCAGTTGAAGGAATTTCCGAAAATAGTTCAATGCAAAATACTCGGTGGGAGCGTGATACTAATGAATGCACAAATGTAGTACATTTTTATTCGCCCAATGAATTTTCAGTTCTAGATGAAAATAAATGTCATGATGATTATACTGCCAAAGGAACTTATAAAGTTGTAGGAAATAAAATAACACTATCATTTACGAAAATTCAGGGTCAATCTACTAATAAAAAAATAGAAATGATTAAAACATCAAATGATTCATTGGCGAGTCAAGATAATGATGGAAACTCGCAAATTTATAGGAGGATATAAAAATTCAATTTAATATTTTGTTTATTCATTTTGATATAAGTTGACAGTTGTTTGGTTTGTGGAGAGGTTTGATATATTATGCTATCTGTAGGACTTGTAGGTTTACCCAATGCTGGAAAGAGCACACTTTTTA
>JAYWFX010000084.1:0-5791 GCA_043778575.1 bacterium
ATGGCGATGACTTTGATATTCGGGGAGGTCAAAAAACGTGAAATTACCATTTGAATATTCTGCTGACTAGTGGTAATGATTTGAGAAATATTATCTATCACCAGTACCACATTGCCTGAGGATTCAGCCGCCTGAAGAGCACTGAGTAGATATGACTCAGCATTTTGACTGCCAAAGAGTAGATCCGCAGTTTGCAGTTGAAGCACTCGAGTGTACGGCAAATTATTATCGCGCTGATGTTTACGTAGTGTATAAGTAAAGTTTTGAACTAGCGATTTTCTACCAACACCCTCTTTTCCTAGTAACAAAATATTTTTAGAGGTAGTTGAATACGTTTTTAGAATTTCATTGAGTAGATCTACATGAATCAGATCGATACTGTGACGCTTTTGAAGAACTCCAGTAGAAAAATCAGTTGTCACGTTATCCAAGGCAAGGGTAAATCCAAGTACCCAATTTCTACCAAATGAATCAGCAGAATCTATCAAATAATTAGGTGAAAGTGTCTCAATTCTCTTTGGGGCGATTATACCAATGAGATTCCACTCTAAGAGCAACGAAAACTCCTCACTACTTATCCCCTGATCATCTAAAACAGATCTCAATGTATCACGATTATTGAGTAAATAATAAAAAATAGTACTGACACCGATTTTAGTTTCTTTTGTATTTTGCTGACAGGATTGCAGATCTCTAATAATTGATTGAGGGTTAAGTGATTGCTGATCTGTAAAATACCCAATAAACATATCTGATCCAACTCCTAGCATATCTATAATTGCTCTGCCCTGAGAGGTTTTTGAGATAGTCTTCACCAGATCTCTGTCACTCAGCCTAGAGTTTTTTTGGAGTAAAGCTAAAATTTCTCTAGTAAAATGGGATTGATTTGATGATTCGGATTTTGTGAAATGAAGGATTAACACCAAAAACCACAACGACGATCCTAAAACTACGATACCAATTTTAAATAGAGACGGAAATGGAATTAAAACTATGATAAGAGGAAATATAAACCAGCTCACCAAAAACAAACCACCCAGAATTGCAATCAAAAACAACAATATAAACCCAGCCAAAATAGTGATTATTCGAATAATTGCACCAAGCACTCTAGCTATAGAATTCAAAGAAAACACCTGTAGAATCATCTGAATATCAAAACCACGCTGAGGATACTGATACGCCATATTTTTCCACGGATAGAAAAGCGTTTTACAGAGAAATATAAATGAATAACTAATTACAACAACCCTGCAGTAACCCAATATTCTGACGACTATTTCCCGTGGCCCTGCAACTAGATACCAGATAAAAAATGTTTTTAGAACTGTAGTACGAGAATTATTTGCCATTGCGATGTGATAGATTTCCTATTCTGCCCTCAGCACATCAACAGGGTTCTGCTTGCTTGCTTTAACAGCTGGAAAGACACCTGAAAGGATGGTGAACAATAGTGCGATGAACAGTGTCCCAAGCAATAACCACCAAGGGAATTCTGGAGAAAAGCTTTGTATATTAAGGGTTTCAAGATTGGTTTTCCATTCTGGGTTACTGTTTATGACAGCTTTAGATACCGCACTTAGTATCAACCCCATAGCGACCGCAAGACCAGTTCCCAGTATCCAACCGAGCAATCCAAGTAAAGCACTTTCTAACAAAAATATACTAAATATATCACTATTTTTAGCTCCAAGTGACTTTAATATTCCAATTTCTTTTTGACGCTCTAGCACTGAAATTGTCATCACGTTTATTATCCCAAACACTGAGGCAATCAGAGCAATCAACCCGAGTAAACTCAAGACAATAGTAACCACTTGGAAAAATATTTTTACTCCATTTACGATACTCTCTGTCAGCGAAATAGGGAGATATTTATCAGCTTTCAATGAGTCTAAAACCTTGTTGAGATTGTCATAGCTGTTTACGACTACATTGTATGAGGTGAAACCAATCTTTGAAGTGTCAAAATTAGGATTTTGTAGTTTTATCGCCTCTTTGTAGTAGTTTTCACCAAAATAGAAGTTAGTGTTTCCACCACCAAATGAATTGGACTCTCTATCATCAATGACTGCTACGATGGTTGGATTTATGATTTTGGACTGAGTTATTTGATTACTACCACGACTCGAATTCAAAGTATCGACTATTTGATCAGCTTGATGAGCTTCAGGGGCAGATTGATACTCTAGGGTAATCTCTTTGTTGAGCAGATCTTTAGGCTCTTTAGCGTCAAAGCTTTTATAAAAATCCAAACTCCCACACTTGAAACAAACAACTATCTCATTATCACTAGGTTTACTAGTCTTTCCCGACCATTTTGTCCGATTTGATTCATAGAAACTGCTAAATTCTTTGCTGTCGATTGAAAGTGTTTTACATCTATCTATGAGATCGCTCCTACTCGATTGTGACTGACTATCGAGTTTAGTAGCATCTACTTGTGAATCTCCATTTGCTATTGCTACTGCCAATACTGCCTCTTGTGCAGTGGCTTTTTTATTTAGTTGAATACAGCTTTCATTGTTCTTGAGCTGATACACGTTCAGGATGTTGTTTGCTGGAGAAATACCTACAATATCTGGGTTTTTGGATCTTATAGTGTTGACTTCAGCATCACCAATTGCCACAATCTTTGGAGCTTCAGTGATATCCAGAAACGATGTTTTACCATCCGAGGTTCTAGATAAACTAAATTCTTTTGCACTTGGTTGACTGTTTATAGCCTTAATGATGGTGTTTGACAACCCTAGAGACAGACTTGATGTCAAAGTAATTGCCCAGATGCCAATCATAATTCCACCGCTTGCTAACAAAAATCTACCCCATTTGTGAGTGAACTGTCTTCGTAAAATAAGCGTAAACGAGCCAAAAGTCATATTAATCCATATTACAGGTGTAGATACTAATATTTGTCAAAGGTCTAATCTTTCTAAAATTATTTTCTTGAGTTCTGGATTCGCGTGTATGTGGATACCATGATTTACCCCTGATAAAACCACGAGTTCTGAATCAGAAATTTGAGATTGAACGAGTTTGGCTTGTCTTACAGGTGTCATAATATCTCTGTCTCCCCAGATAATTGTAGTCGGCACAGCAATCCTATTAAGAGTATATTGAATATCATGTTTGACTACTCCACTCATAATTTCACTCATAATCCCTGATGTTTTTATATAGTCTGGCGATCCAATAAGTTTATACCAGAGTTTTCGAGCTACAGTAACAAATGGTTTCAAAATTGGAATTGTAAAAATATGTTTCCCAAATTTAGTAACTTTTTGTTTTTGTGATTGTTTTTCTCCCCAATTTCGCACAATAGCTGGGGCGACCAAATACAGATAGTCGAGTTGTATTTCTGGGTGCTGACTAGCTATAATCGAACCGACTGCACCACCAAAAGAGTGCCCGACTAGCACGATATTTGAAATATTTATCTCGATGATAAATTGGGATATGTATTGAGCGTAATTCTCAGCTTGCCAGACTGCTTTTGGTGATTCAGACTGAGCAAAACCCGGCATATCTGGAGCAATAATTCGGAGTTTCCCACTACCTACTTCGCTTTGAAATAAATTGATAAATGGTTCCCAGCTTTGACTACCTACAGTGTTCCAGCCATGTAAAATGACCATGGTTTGAAGTGCAGCATCAGATCCAAAAACTCTATAGAATAACTGTAATCCATTGACTTCTTTGGTTTTGTATTCAATCTGATAGGGCATTGGTCTAATCATCCTACCAAGTTCACAGTCGGTCAATCAAAAAGTTAAGTTTATTTTACCTAAACGCATCCAAATAAAAAAATATGGACAAGAAAAAACCACCCACATCGAACTAATGAGTGATTTCCCCACAAGTCCTACCGATTAGAGCGGTTGGCCTTCCTATTACGGAAAAGAATAAACAAATTACCAATAACAATGAACATTACTACGAAACAGTTATTTAAGTTTACTACCATGCACAGGACAGAAAGAAAGAATACAAACCAATCAGGAGTTTTTTTTCCTATTGAAATGATCAATCTCACTATATATACCAAAGCGTTTTTTGCTGTTAAAACTACGTAACTCATTTCTCTTTACCACAAAGATTGCCAATTTGAGGCTACTAAACTCTCTCTCTCTCTTGGCAAATTTTTTGGCACGAAAATTGCCCCTCGTAGAGGGGCTGTTGCGTGGGGGACGAGAGTTATATTTTTATTCTAAACTAATCCATAAAGGTATACGCTTGTCCTGTCTTGCCGCCGCGACCTGTTCTACCAATTCGGTGAACGTAATCATCATAATTTGGTGGAATCTCGTAATTAATAACGTGACTCACATCATCAATATCCAGTCCTCTAGCAGCTACATCAGTCGCAACTAAAATATCCACATAACCATTTTTGAAATTCTTGATGGCGATCTGGCGTCTGTTTTGCTGCATGTCTCCATGAAGAGCTTCGACCCTATGACCTTTGTCCTCTAACGAAATCAGAATTCTCTCTGCACCCATCTTGGTTTGGGAAAATACAATAGTCTTTGTGACATCCTCTCGAGACAAAATATCGTGAAGTGCGTCGATTTTAGTTTGACCTACTGCTGGTCTAACCACATCTTGATTTACATGATCACTAGTTTCTTGGGTTCGGACAGAAATTGAAACAGGATTTTTCATGAGTTTATCAATCAAAGGCTGTTGTTTTCGATCAATTGTAGCTGAGAAAAAGAGTGATTGTCTCTCCTCAGGAAGCTGATCAATAATCCAAGTAATATCGTCTACAAATCCCATATCAAGCATTCGATCTACTTCATCCAAAACAACTCTATGATATTTTGACAGATCAATATGACCACGATCAATCAAATCTTTGAGTCTACCCGGAGTTCCAATGACAAAATGTTGAGGTTTTTGTAGTCTTTGAATTTGCTTGAAAATAGCCTTTCCACCGTAGCAACATACAGAAAAAATCCACATGTCCTGAGTAGTAAATTTTCGAAGTTCGTCCTCGATTTGCATGGCTAGCTCACGCGTAGGTACAATTACCAGAGTCTGTAGGACTTTTTTATCTAGTTTTGCTTGGAGTGTCTGATGAATAAGCGGAAGCAAAAACGCAGCTGTCTTACCAGTACCTGTGTTTGCAATTCCTACCACATCCTTACCAGCAAGAACCTCTGGAATAGCTTGATCTTGGATAGCGGTAGGTGTGATATATCCACGATCTTTGATGATGTCTTTGATTTTCTGGTCGATTTCAAAATCTGCAAATGTATGTTTTGATTGATACTCAGTTTTGACAGTTATTGGCTCAGCTTTTTTGATGTATCGTGCTGGGTTTCTATCCCCTGCTCCCATATCAAATCTACGTCGACCTCCGCCAAAGCGACTCCCACCTCCAGATCTACCTCCAAAACCTCCTCTGCTCCCCCCCCCAGATCTACCTCCAAAACCTGACGAACGTCCACCCTCATAACCTCCACCTGAATATCCAGATGATCTGTCTGATGAGTAACCACCTCGATAACCTGAGGATCGACCTGATGGTTCTGTGTTTCTGTCTTGAAAATCTCCAAAATTGACGCTTCGTTCGCGTCTCTGTCTTGATCCACTTGGAGAAGTGCTTCGATCAGACGAATAAGATGTACTCATATAAATATATAATACTCGCCTTCTTAAATATGAACATTCAGGAAAAATACTTCCCAAGTAACGATTCTCATCATTGTCTATCAAAAGAATGTCGCCTGAAACTACTGGAAAGGCAAGTCAATAGTATGTACATTGCATTTTTGCTTTTTGTCAAAGA
>JAYWFX010000085.1:0-2237 GCA_043778575.1 bacterium
GATATAATGTATATTTATCTGTACGAGAGTAGCAAAACTTTGAAAAGGAGTAAAACTAGAACACTGACTCTACTAAAGCAAGACAAACAACTGTGCACTATAGGCAAAAATGGTCGGCCCGTTTGTATTAAAGACTATCTTATCTCAAAATAGAGCACCGTCGTCTTTTGGTGAGTTTTCTGGTTTTAGTTCTGGTTCCAATTGAACTTTCTCTGGTTTGTCTTGTGGTTTTTGGTTGAGCTTATTTATCATGGTTGCTATAGATTTAAAACCATACTCCTCTACCAAATCTAGTGAATTATGTATATTAAACCCAGTTTTGCTGAATTTTGTTTCTGGAATTGTAGATAAACCAGCGAGTTTGTAGGTCTGCTGGAGGGACTCTAGGTTGGTTACTATTTTTTCAATGAGACTAAAGTTTTTTTCGTTGCTGATGAATTTCTGTGTGTTGTGGTCGCCCTCAACATGATTAAAATCAAACGGCCCTAAATTCAAAGCTTCTGTTAGATTAGCTATGCAACCTACTTCTTTGAGTATTTTTGTGGCTGTCTTTGGTCCAATTCCGGGGATTCCGGGCAGATTGTCAGAGTTGTCACCAACTAGGCTTTTGTAGTCGATCCATTGGAGTGGTTGGAGCTCGTATTTAGCTATAAAATTTTCTCTAGTAAACGTTTCAAAACCACCAAACTTTTTAGCGTGAATCATCTCTGTGTTTGGATATTGGAATAGCTGGTACAGGTCTTTATCTGCTGAAAATACCATAATTTGGCTGTCAGCGTTTGCTTCTTTGGCTATTGTATGGATAAAATCATCAGCTTCCCAACCAGCTTGTTCGTAGTAGTTTTGAGTGATTGATTGGGCAAATTGTTTGATGATAGGAAATTGAGCTACCATGTTTGGTTCGATTGCTGTACGACCAGCTTTGTATCCATCATACATCTGGTGACGCCATGTCGGATCTGGTGTATCGCACGCAAAAACTAATTCATCAGGCTGATATTCTTTTACCAGAGATAAAACACCCTTTGCAAAACCAAAAAAAGCCCCTACAGGCTGATCATTGTGGGTTAGATTAGGAAATGCAAAATAGGATCGATATATGAGATACGAGGTGTCAATTAATAATACTTTCATACTTGCCGACGGTTTGAAGTGAGTTAGCCTCAGTCAGTTGTGATTTGGTGATTTCGTCAATCCCTTTATACTCGTACTTTGGTCGATCAAAAACACCGATGCGAGCTGATGGCCAAAATCTCATGGACTCCTGACCAAATATAGAATAATCTGGAAAAGCACCTTTTATACGAGAGTCTGTGCTGTTTGTGCGGTTATCGCCTAATACAAAAAAAGTGTTTGCTGCAATTCGAGTTTTCTTGTAGTGATATCGAGTTGCATCTTCTTTGTCTTTGATAGTTTGGTCGATATAGTCCTCAGATAGAATTTTTCCCTGTGGAGAATCATCGCTATAGATAATTACTTTACTGCCCATCATTTCTATACTTTCACCGGGTAGTCCAATGATCCGCTTGAGGTAAATACGGTTTTGAAACGGCGTCCAATAATCTGCATTTTTAGCTACTCTTGGGTCTTCGTACACAGCAACTACTTGTCCACGCTGTATGTTTCTATCTAGTTTATTTACGAGTAACAGTTCGCCAGTGTAGTAATTGGGAAACATACTTTCACCGACCACTGTGACCTGTTGAAACACAAAGATTTTAAGTCCTAAAAAAATCAGCATTGTAATCCAAAATATACTCCACAAAATATCCCAAATAGAAGCTTTTCTAATAGATTTCTGAGGTAATATTGGAGGTAGTGTCGCTGTATTCATATCGGGGCGAGCATGATAACCTTTTGTATATACTGTCAATTAGTTGGTCTGAAGTTCACTCAGTTTTACACATTGAAAAACAGCCATTATTTACATATCGAGAGTGGACTTTAGTCAGGTTTCATCCAATCAACTACCTGCAAGTCTGAAATTCTATCAAAATGTTTTGTGTTATTTGTCACCAAGATAAGACTATTTGAAATAGCCACACTCGCTATTAGCAGGTCAAAGTCTTCAATTATACAACCCTTTTTTCGTAGTTCAGATTTTTTGAGTGCAAAAACTTTAGCTGAGTCATCATCAAAACTAAAAACCTGTATTTGAGAGAAAATATAATCATAATACGAAATAAGTTTTTTAGAGTTGTCTTTTTTGATTGTTGCTCCAAAATATAATTCAGCAA
>JAYWFX010000086.1:0-5744 GCA_043778575.1 bacterium
ACTGGATCGAGAATCTTATTCATAACTGTCTCACTGTATCGTGCAAAATTACGAGAACCAACAACCGTAATCATCTGACTATTTGCAATGACACTCCAATCACCCTGATAATACAAAACTATAGGATAATCCTCTACTATTCTGAGTTTTTCAGGGTATGTATTGTCCAAGGTGGTAACTACTTTTACCTGATGTCTATCAAGCTCATCATACAACTGGTCGATTGCTAGTGACAAATCATGAGGTTTTACAAATTTTTCCAGCCACTTGTGATTGTTGCATTGTCGAAAAGAGTCAGCAACAGCAGTTTCAAGATCACTATACTCGCTCATTATGAGTTTTAATCTGTCTGGTTTTAATGTGAGTTGAGAACTCAGCCACACTAGTATTTTGGACGGGTCTTGTGAGTGCATTATCTTAATTTGCTCTATATTTTTTCATCCCTGTCAAACAATAGCTCAGATTTTGACAAGAACAGTGATTAGACTAGTGATGCTGGGATTAAATGCCTATACCAACAAACCTCAACCACACAGAACGAATCTTGCTGGCACATATATTGAACGTGACAGTGGAGGAAATGATGATAAATTTTCCAGAAATGAGCACCTCTCAAAAATCCGAATTTCAGCAAAAAGCAAACTTGTTACACGAAAAGTATCCGCTGGACTATTTACTTGGAGAAATACAAATCAACAATCTCCAGTTTATTGTCACACCCGATGTACTTATCCCGAGACCAGAAACCGAGGAATGGATTCAAAAACTAACCACAGTAATCAATGAAAATCTCAGACTAGCATCTCTAACCCACCAAGAACAATTACTACAAAATGACTACCAAAAACCTGAATTAGAATTATTACCAAAAAGTAGTTTACTAGTGGATATTGGATGCGGTAGCGGTTTGATCGGGCTAAGTTTAGCTCATCTTTTTAGGCGAGTAGTGCTCACAGACATTTCGAAAGAGGCTTTAGTAGTTGCTCAAAAAAATGGTCTCCAAAACGACATTACAAATACAGAGTACTTTGAGTGTAATTTACTCGAACATTCAGATTTACTGCAAATAATTGAACAATTTGGCGATAACTGGTATTTGGTAGCTAATCTGCCATACCTACCAACTTCTGATAAAATACCTCACTCAAAAACCTCCGTACAGTTCGAGCCAGATCAAGCACTGTATTCGGGGCAATTTGGTCTAGATATCTTTCAGCAAATCATCAATCAAATAAAACTACTCAACACAAAACCTAGAATTGCTGTATTCGAACTTGATCCTAGAAATATTAGGATCGCTCACCAACTCCTACAACGCATTTATCCAGCAACTACTATATGGAAAGATGGAAAAAATCTGGAAAGAGTCTTGGTCGGGTATATTTAAAATACGTGTTTGGTTCATTGTACATTGGTTGACAAGAAAGTGATTTCGCTCATTTATAGCATAATTAAACACAATATTAATGAACGTGTATATATGATTGACCAAGTTAAAGAATCGCTATTTACATTTCTAAACATTCTCATCTCTCCAATCGATCCTGAGTATACAATCGAACTGGATAAAATCGGTGATCAGTACCATATAAACATACTCACAGAAAAGGAAAGTGATATAATAGGACAAGGTGAAAAGTATGAGTCTGGCGAAGTAGTCAACAGTATTCAACATATTGTGAGAGTTCTCGTGCACAAGCAATTTCCAGATGATCGTACGCACTTTATGCTAGATGTAAACAGCAATAAAAAGAAGCGTGAAAAAATGATTTTGAGGCAAATACCCGAACTAGCAGAAACTGATGTACTAAAACATGGAAAAACTGTCATCATAGTGGGATTAACTAGCTATGAACGACTACAGGTTCACAAACTTCTCCAAGAAACCAAAGGATTAAACACCACAAGCGTAGGCGGCAGAGGTGATCGCAAATTGATCATTGTACCGACATCTGATATAGGATCTGGGGGTATGGAAAGTGCAAAAGTAGTTAATTTTAAAAATAATTTAGCTGAATAAAGGTATGAAGAACAACCCCAAAGACGAGTTAACTTTGCCAAACGAATCCTCTGATGACGAGCTATATGACATGCTCGAAAAGGACAATGATTCAAAAACAAAACAAGTCCTCAGTGGTCACGCCAAAGTAGCAAATGAATTTACAAAAACTCGGCTAAGTGCCACAACCAATGAGGACGAACTCGATAAATACGGCAAAAAAGATAAAGATGTAGATATTGCTAGTCTCTCCCAGCTTCGCCAAACACTAGGATTTTCTTGGAAGGGGTTTTGGCACAAGATTGCTATTGGAGGGGTCGTTCTCACCCTTGTGTTAGTGGTAGTAGCTAGTGGTATAGCTGCGATTGCGATCGATAGATGGAATAACACACAGTCGATAGATTCCCTGATAACTAAGCCAAAAGAAAGTAGTATCGTATATGCTCGAGACGGGAAAACTGAATTATTTAAATTCTACAACCAAGAAAAAAGGCAAGTAATCAAAATAACTGATATTCCAGAGTCAATGCAATTAGCTGTGGTTGCCATGGAAGATGAAAATTTCTTTAAAAATGATGATGGGGTGCCTTGGTCAAATTTAGCTGGAGCACTAGCAAAATGTCTATCCTCTATCGGTGATGAGTGCAGGGGTGGAAGCGGTCTTTCTCAACAGCTAGTAAAAAACGTGACGGGAAACAAAGACAGTAGCTTAGATCGAAAAATCAACGAACTATTTACAGCCATCAAGCTCAATCAAGACAAGAAAAATAAATATGAAATTCTCGAACTGTATATCAACTGGGTTCCATATGGTCGCAGTGCATATGGTGTGCAAGAGGCTTCAAAATCATATTTCGGAAAAGATGCCAAAGATCTAAATACGGTCGAATCGTGTTATTTAGCTTCGATGTTTCCACAACCAGAAAATTTTGCTTTGTCTGTAGAAAAAAATGAAAAAAATCCAGATGGCAGCTTTACATCTACACTTCGTGAGGAACTAGAAAATCGAAAAAATATTTGTCTCAAAAAACTCCACACAATAAAGATCAAAGGAACTGCGTTTGATGTATTCATAAAAACCGAAGATGAGTTCAACGCTCTTATTAAAACGCAGGCACTTATCGGTAGAAATGACGCTGAAAATAAATCGATTCGAGACCAAGGAAATATAGCAATTGCGTCTCGCCCAACTAATGACACAGAGTTCCCTCACTTTCGTGACTTTATCATAAATGAATTGCCGAAACTTGGTATCACCAGCACCGAGCTACAAACCAAGGGATACAAAATTGTAACTACACTCGACCCAGAAAAACAGCGAGAAGTTGAAAAAATTGTAAAACAGGGGGCTGAGGAATTTGTTATACCGAATGGAGGTGATAATGCCTCTGCAGTGGTTTTAGATGGGCCTACGGGTGAGATTATGGCGATGGTTGGATCTCTCGGATATGAGCGAGATGATATTTTAGGTAAAAACAATATTATGGATAGCTCAAGGCAACCGGGTAGTAGCATCAAACCATATGTATACGCTACGGCACTGAGCAAAGGGTTTAATCCGGGCACAGTTGTAGTCGATGCAAGAACAGATTTTGGTGATGGATTCTCTCCGGGTAACTACGAAACAGGTAGATTTTATGGGCCAGTTAGCCTGAGAAAAGCCATTCAAGGTTCACTCAATCTTGCCACAATAAAAGCTGCATGCTTAGCTGCTGGTGAAGGTGCTGGAACTGACCAAGCCACCTGCGGCAAAGGTATAAAAGAAGTTTTTAGTTTTGCTGAGCAGACTGGGCTGAGATTTCCCTGCTTCTCTCCTACTGACAACTTTACTGACAAAGACGAGAACGGTGAGTTTATACAAAAATGTAATAAGCCTGAGACTGCTTTTCACGCCTATCAAAAACGCTGTGGCTTGGCTTCTGCTATTGGTGGCTGCGAGGTAAACGGAATCGCACACGCAACTGGAATAAACACCCTACTACAGGATGGTAATTTGAGAACAGCAACTCCGTTTATAAGTATTAAAGACAGTAACGGCAAAGAGGTATTTTCGGGTGATAATCGTCAAAATGCTTATCCAGTTCAAGACAAAGTCATCGATCCTCTCATTGCAAAACAAATGCAGAATATACTATCTGACTATGACGCTAGAAGATATACGTTTGGATCACTGGCTAAAAATCTAGAGCTTCCAGAGGATATGTGTAGACTAGCTGCAAAAACTGGTACCACAGATAAGTTTAGAGATGCTTGGACTGTAGGGGGTTGTAGTAATTACACTACAGTGTTGTGGGTAGGCAGAACAGACAATAAACCAATGGCTCAAACAGCGAGTGCCGGAAATGCAGCTGCACCAATCTTTAAACGAATCATGTCATACATAGAGCAAAACGCCCTAGACAAAGGTCAAAAAATTAAACCTTTCGATACTGATGGACTCATTCAGACGCGAGTAAATGGTATCCAAGAATTTCTCACTCCACTCCAAAAACAAAAGCTAGATGAAGCCAACAAGCGATTCGCTGACAACAGCTACGACCCAAACAAACATTCAATTTTTGAAAATCGATCTGCTTTGATAACTAGTGAAATCAGTATAAATAAATTGGATGGGAGATTATCAACCCCTGAAACACTGCCTGAAAACATTGAAAAAAAAACATGTTTGATGCTCGTCTCAGAGTTCCCAGACAGTCCAAACTGGACAAACCCAATTAATGCATGGAAGAAAAACTACTGCGTTTTGCCCGGACTGAGTGATCAAAAACAGCTATCAGATCGTAATAAAGAACCAGATATAGTATCCAATGTGTCATCAAACGCACCAGTACCATCGACAATCTCTGTCACAGCAAATACATCGACAGGCAAAGCAATTTCAAAAATTGAGATTAACCTAAATGGTTCTCAGGGTATATATTCTGGTCAGTCGTCCACAAACACACTCAGCTTTAGTACTGGAGGCATCCCAGCAGGATCGTACAATATTGAACTCAAAGTAACAGACTCTCAAAATGTCACCAAAGTAATAAACTACAATTCTGTGCAGATAACCAGCCTTCCCAACCTCAACCAACCAACGGGAAATATCTCAGGTAGTACCAATTTGTCAGTTACTTTAAATGCTAATCTAGCAACAAACCCAACACTAAGACTAACCCAAGGAAACCTATCAAAGTCTTGCACAGGAAATACCATACCAAGTGGATATGGATGTAGTATTGGTAATTTGGCAGGAGATGGTTTTAAAGGGGGAAATGCTACGCTAACTTTTATAGATAATAGTCCAAATGCGTTGCCACAGATAAGTGTAGGAGTGAGTTTGAATTAGAAATTTGAGAGAAAAACTATATGCGTATCTGATATCTAGTGTAGCCCAACTGAATTAATTTTGAGTAGCTACTCCAGACTGAAATCGGAATTTCACATCGCGTCTGAAGGTTTGCTTCACCATATATCTTCATTCTCTGTACATCACCAACCAGTACTTCGATAAAAGAGTCAATAGAATCCACTTCATTAATATACTCACTAAAGCTAATTTTAAAACTCTGTGCTCTCGCAGTGCAATCATACACTACCCTATTTCACAAGAAATTCCTGAATCGCACCATCTTTCATTTTTATTACTGTGTCTGCTAGCTCAGCAAATTCAGGATTGTGAGTAACCATAACAATAGTCAGACCATCTTTTTTATTCAAATCATTGAGTATATCTTTTACTTGGTCTTCATTTACGCTATCT
>JAYWFX010000087.1:0-5695 GCA_043778575.1 bacterium
ACAAAATTAATTGAGTAAATATCTCCCCCTTTCAATAAACTGTAAGAAGTTATTATCTCTAAGGATTTGCAACTGCTGTCGAATCTTATCTTTCACAAAGCGATTCTTTGGGTATTTAGATTGTAAAACAGATTCAAACTGATACACCTCATCGAGGGTAAAATCATTTTTCCCAATTTTCTGAACAATTTTGAGCACATCGAGAGTCCAACCACGAACATCAAGGGATGTATTTTTGAGGAATGTAGTTTTTTTCCATAGGTTTGAAATCGACACTGGTGATATTTCTACTCCGTCTTTAATGATTGAAATAATACCCACTTTAGGTATACTTGAAAAAAGTATGTTGCAACCAACCCAACCTGCACGTTTGGCATTTAGGCTAAGGGGTTTGCGAGATTCAATGATTTCCGGTGTGAAAAAATACTTTGGTATAACTATAAAATCTTTAACTTCGTATAAACTATCATAGTTTAGGAAAAAGAGGTTAGGATTTGTTAGAGATTTTAGCCTGCTAATCATGGTATCAAATTGCCCGTCTACTATTTTTGTTCTTGGAAATCCGTTTTTACTTTTTAATTCATACTCTTCATGACAATTTGAACAATAAAAATCTGCAACTGCTTTGTTATTACTAAAATGATTAATCTTTAAAAACCTGCACGCTGGACAAAACAAATTTTCACCAGTCCATGCCTCTGACATAACCCTAATCTTTTGGCTTTTACTGGTATAAGTTTCTGAAAGCGAAGTATCAAAAGTAAAGTTCACTTTATATTTTTGAGATAGCTTTTACAATAATATCAGTTAATCTCCGCCTTTCCCAATCGACATCCATTGAGTAGCTATGTCCGAGCAATTCAATATGCTCAAGAATGTATTTCGACAACAGTAATCTGTCGCTCTTAATTTGTTTTTTCTGGTTTTTGTACTTTTTTTTTAAAAACTGTTAAGAACTTAACCTGTAATTTCTTGATTCAGACATAGTTTAATGCGTTATTATTTGAATAATATATTCGACTATCTTAACCTCAGCTAGTGTTTTACTTTGATCCCACTTCCCCTTGTTTACACTAACTCTTTTACCAGCGTGAACAGTAAAACCGTTATTACTCAGAAAATATGGTGGATCAGCAAATATCATGTCAACATAATTCTCAGGTAACTCTTTCATCAAATCAATACAATCAGCTTGAAAAAGACATGAATCGTTGTTTTTAAAATATGGTTTTGTCATTATCACCTAAATTCAGCTATTGATTTCAGTTTTGGCAAGTTATTGAAACTTCGTTGTGTTTATTGTCTGCTGGATATATCTATAAAAATAAATCTACTAGCATTAAAGTAGCGGAGTGTTAGATTTGACTTCAGAGTACAGATCGGATTTTCTTCACATCTTCACAAAGTGTTTTGTATGTATTTAGATTGCGTTCTAGTGTAGTTACATCTTCTTGTGATAAATCATAGTTTGTAAGACCGTACCCAGTAAATATTTTGTCTCCTCTTTTTAATGCATCAATCTTGGCTTTTGTCATATTAAACTTTTCCATACAATACGTATATTTTTCAGCTGGTGTTCTTTTTTCTGCTTCCTGTATTTTTCTATCTATTTCAACTTGGTTGTTTTGTTGGTCTTGTGCTTGTTGGATTTGCTGGGAGGTGAGAGGTGGGTTGATTGTTAAATCTAAGTTGCTTACTTTATCTTTTGATAGGTCTTTCTCAGAAACCAGCTTAACTATTTCGTCAAAATCTTTATTTACTATTAGACCTCTATAGGCTGAGTCTGGTACAATTAAATTTTGTGATAGAATACTATTTCTACCTAAATTAAATATGTATATCTGAACAGATTTAATCGAATTATCTGGTGCTTTGAAAGGAGAATGAACTAATGTATAAATTGGATTTTTGATATTGCTCAAATTACTTTTCAAGCCAACTAATTTGTATTGCTCATTTGCGTTGATATTTAGTTTTTGGTAAATATAGTCTTTTTCCTCTTTAGCAAAGATAAGTTTTGATTTAATTTGATTAAATACTTTATCCTCTGAGAGTGGTGAATAAACAAAATACACTAATCCTCCAACTAGCAATGATAAGAAAACACTGAGAATGAGAAGTAGTTTTAGTTTTTTTGTGGTAAGTTTGAACATAGTTTAAGATTATTAATTATTTCTATAAGTTACAATTGCATCATTAGTTAAGGCACCTTGCTGTGAAAATAGATATGCTCTACCCCCAGCCACCTTCAGATCAGTATATTTCGACTTGCATCCAGTTATCGTGTTGCAGTAAGTACGTTTCACTTGATTTTCACCGTTGTTATTGTAATATTCATATGATGATTCGGCATTGTCGCTTGCATCAAGCGTAGTAGTTTTATTGAGACTAATCCTATCTCCTCCATCATTGAAATCTTTGATGGTAATAATCTTTTGATTTATCGCATTTTGATTCTGATTGTTAAAGTTACTAAACTGATTACCTGCACCTACTCTACCATAGAGATCAAAGTTGTTTCCATTGGGGATCATCATAGTTTGAATGTATTGATTGATTTCTGTATCACCTGAGGTGACGATAGCTGCTTGGTAATTTTCTTCTGATTTGTAAAAGTTAGTACTAGACCAGTTTTCAATTCCTGATTTATCCAGATTTAAATTGTCAAGGCTGAGTTTTTGAGTTGAAACCAAGTTTGCCCAGACGTGATGTACTACTCCGTGAACGACACAGGCATTGTGTCCAAATAGGTTTGATCCCGGTGGGTTGTTTGGAGCTTCGGGTGCATAAACGACGATATGTTCCCTAGCTGTACTATTGAGGATTGAGTTTCCGCACCAATTGTCAGTGCCATCTTTGTCTACTCCAGTAAATGCTTGGACTTTGTTTGCCCTAGCTAAATCTGAATATCCAACTGCTGGAATAGAAGGCGATCTGGTTCCGTAGGTATTATCCACTTCTCTACCCTGCCTTTCATCAACTATATAGTTGTAGTCAGTCACAAAGTGAGGTGGATCGAGTAGAACTAATTGTGCTGTATTACCAGCATTTTCTCTCATGCTCAGAGCTCTTGATATCTCAGTTATCATAAATGTTCCCATAGAGTGACCGACCATTTTGAGCTTGGAAGCATCTGTAAGACCCCATTTTTTTAACTTAGTAGCTACTGATTCAGCAATTGGTCTAATGCATTGATCCATATCACTGGGAAGTGGTTGACCTGAGCATTGATTCCAGTCTAAGTTGAGAATAATGTCTTGTTCGTGACCAGACTGAGATTGAATTGCTGTGGATGCATCCAGTAAGCCTTTCCAAGTATCAGCCATACCATGACTCAATAACCACACGTTTCTTTGTTGACCATCAGGTGAGTAGCTATATCTATACTTACTGGTTAGGTTTTGATTATCACTTGAGGTTGATGCTACAGATGGATTAACTGATTGAGTAAAGAATCCCTTATCTGGTGTATTTATCAAAGCAAGGTATGCTTCAGTAGTATGTTCTGTGTATCTATTAAACACTGGAGCTATATGTCCGTACATTACCGAAAATCTACTCGTAATATCACTACACAAATCTAACACTCTCCCATCTTCAAATGTTTGTTTGCAGTAGGTGTTGTTTGAGTCTGTTGAATCATTGAGAGTGTTTGTTTCTGGTAATCTCCAATAGTTCTTTTCAGTGTCATTTGAGTAGACTTTGTCAGCTACTTTGTTGAGGAGTGTACAAACGCTTGGAGTGTTGAAAGATACTGGGTTACAACCACTTGCTGTTCCATCAGTTCTGGTGTAGTAGATGAGTTTGTTATTGTTTTGTTTGAATCCTTTGTATCCTCTTTCAAAAGATTGAATAAATGGAGAGTTCTTGTCTGATTTTTTAGGATAGTTTGTATCGAGTATTTCTTCACCACTTGGAACACCTACGATATTATCGCTTTCAGTTGTATTTCTCCATTTCTCCCACAATGCGTTTTGGATGATGTAGGATTTGGGAATACTTGCTTCTGGAACATTTGATAGATATGATTGTCTCTGCCAGTTGTTGACTACTATAGCTCCATCGTATCCTGTATTTACATTGTTACCGCTGTTTGGGTTTTGAAGTGTAGCTTTTCTTTTGATTTGTCCTAGGTTAAAGAGATAGATACCGCCTTTTTCTGGGGAACCAAAGTCTAGGTAGACATCGTTTTTGATAAAGCTAGCTAAGGAGTTTGGGTTATTGAGGTTCAGTGCTTCGTCCCCTGTGATGATTACTCCTAGGTTTGCAACCTTACTGAGATTTATCATGGTTGGAGTTTTGCTCTGTGGTGTTGATTGTGATTGTGGTTGAGAGGTGGTTGGTTGATTAGAGTTGTAGTTCCATAGCTCGAGTTGAGTTCCTGAGTTTGAGTTGTTTGTGGTTCCAATATCTAGGTTATCTCGTAGGTATTTAGCTACTGACATCGTTGCGTCTTCTTTTGATATTTGAAGATAGTCTACACTTTGTTCTTTGGTTTCATCACCTATTCCACCCGAGATACAGAATTCATTTCTTTCACCTACTGTTTGTAGGTTTCCACTGGTATTTGTCATGTAGTCTGTCGGGTTTACTGGGGCGTACTGGTGGTATTGACCAGCAAATGCCGGACGAACACTCGATCTACTATTCTCTACTTGGAAATGGAGATGAGCTCCTGTGGATAATCCTGTACTACCTACTTTACCAATGAGTTGACCTTTAGATACTGATTCTCCTTGATTCAGGATTGCTGGTTCATTCATATGACCATAGATAGTCAAAAGAGTATATGGTGAGCTGGTTTGGTTGTAGAGTGAGTTTGCTGGGATATCATGCCTGAGAATGATATAGTTTCCCCACCCTCTCCCGTCATAGCCTTTGGTTTTTACTACACCTGAGTCAGCAGCGACTATCCCATCTCCAAAGTTTCCAGAGAGATCTATTCCTCCATGAGGGCCTCCGTGAAGTGGTTCATATTCTGCAAAAGGAGCTGTAGTGATAGAAGATGAGTTTTGTACTGGGTACATGAGTTGACCTGTTCCTGTGCTACTACATACTGGGCACTCACCGCTGGTGATTGAATTTGGAATAGTTGCATTAGAGATATTCCCTGCTCTGTCTGTGAGTTTTACACTTACGCTATAAACTACACCTCCACACTTTAGTTCACTTCCCCAGATATTTGAGTTTGAGTAGTTTCCGTTTGAGTCTAGGGTAGTTGTTTTTGGTCTGGTGTTTCCTAGGCTATCTGTCAGATAAATTGCTGCTGTAGTATTGGCTTCTCCCACTATACTAATTCCTAGAGTTTCGTGAAATCTGATTCCTCCTTTGGTTAGGTTTACAGTTGCCCCATTAGGACTCACCGTATCCCTCTCCACAACCCTCTCACTCCATACAGGCACGCAATCTGGATCTTTGTCTTTGGCTGCGTTGCAGGTGGATCCTATTGGTTGAGGTTGATTTGTTTGGTTGTTGTTTTGAGCTGGGTTTGGGTTTGTTTGATTTGGAGTATTAGCTGTTTTAGTTCCCAACTGATTCCCCCCTGTATCCACGAGTCTTGTTTTTATCTTGTAGAGTCCATCAGAGCAGGTTCCTATTCTTCTGTTCTTTACTCCATTGATTGTTCCAATGTTTCCATAACTTGTTTGGTTATCTGTAGTAGTTGTACAGTTGAGTGATTGGTTGGAGTTTGAGT
>JAYWFX010000088.1:0-17088 GCA_043778575.1 bacterium
GAGTTACAAGTATTTTGGATGACTCCGTCTAGTATGCTTTGTCAGCTAGTAGTTAGATTGATGCTGGATTGTTATTGGATTGTTGACGGAAGGGGTATATATGCAAAAGACTACTAAAGAAGAGTTCAAACTCAAAATTTTACTTAGACCTAAAGGATCTCATAAAATTCAAACAAACTGTCGATCCAGATGAGTTATTTTACAATAATTGGTACCAAGTTCACAAAGAGATATAGCACTCTAATGTTTTCCAAAGACTCCAACCAGTAAATGTGTTCCTTCGTATAGACCATAACACGCCAAAATAATGAAAGCAAGGGATCCTAGGAGGGCAATAACTGGATTTTTGATGACTTTGATGGTGACGCTCGGATTGAGGAACAGAAACAGGTTGAGGATACAGTGACCTAGAAATACTCCTACTCCGAATCCAAAGACATTTACGGTATTAAACAGTGGTACATATCCAGCAAAGTCATCCAGACCGAGAATAAATGGAATAGTAAATGAAGTCAGGACAAGCCCCCAAAAGCTTTTAGTCTGAGTTTTATCATCTTCATTGAACTTTAGGTTAGGCAGAACTCGAGAAACAACTGGCCCGATCACTCTTAAAATTGGATTGAGGAAACTATTTATCAGATTCGCACATTGCTTTTGCCATGATTTTACCTCCACTTTATCTGTGTGATCATGATCCGTTTCCTCGAGGTGCTCAATACTGGTTTTAGCCATTTCAAACAATACGAGGGAGGCGAAGATTACCATAATAGCCAGAAGCCATTTAACTTCCTTAAAAAACACCCAAACTCCAAGGATAGTAAATGTCCCAAGAGCGTTTCCAAGAGCAGTTCCGATTTCGATGGCAAATCGATTCTTTACTCCCTTGTATTTACTCATCAAAGTCCCGATCAAAAGAGCAAAATCTATAGAAGTTTTCAAGTAAATAGTGAGACCAATAAACACGTCAAACGGTTTGATAGTTTCGATTATTTTCTCAGTTGTAAATGGTAAAGCATTGAGAATTTTAATCTCGACAATATACAACACACACAATATGAGGAAAACTAAAATGGCACCGACGACAGGTAATTGATTGATTATTTTATTGTTAGACATAACTCAAGTAAATTTGTACGAGCGATTTATGATTCTGACAAGAGAGTGGTTAAACTCTAAAAATCCACTAAAAAATACCCCAATGGGGAAAATTAATATTTACAGTAGGATTTAGACTTATTATTGTATGTTTGTTTCTATATTGTTGGCACGGGCACTAAGAATCGGACTTAGGACAAAGGTTTTGGAGACCTCTATTATACCATTTAACTACACCCGTATCACATACAACACTTAGTAAAAAAAATAAAAACGTCAAGTCAATGCTCTCATATTGCTAAAACGTATCAATTCACATACGAGTTCTCCATGAAATTAATTTTAAATAGAGTTAATAACCTATCAATACTCCCAATTGCGGTCTTTGTTTATATGGTGATATACTCTCTCCTTACAAGGAGGCTCCCAATTGATATTGCTGATTACAATTTTGCTTTTGGATTTGCTGTTTTTACTATAGTTTTGATAGCTCACCTTTTTTCACCTCAGAGGAAATCGAGTCCTTATTTGCTGGGGTTTGGGATACTACTATTTTTCATTACGGTGAGTCGTTTGGCTTTTGTAAATGAAATAATAATTCATAGACAGACTCAATCCTTTACACTTCCTTATTTTGTTTCGTTTACTTGGATTTTGGCTACATATCCCTTTATGTTGTTGTATCACCTGTTGGTGTTTCTTACATTTAGAAGACTAACTCTATCTCCCTAATTTGGAGGTAAATTTATGAGTGTAGGGTAGGCTGTTGACCAAAATAAAACCTTGAGAGTATAGATGACAGCATATACCCGTCAGTCATTTTGTCATTTTTTATGTTACCCGCACTCAATATATATTCTCCAAAACATTCTCCAAAACCAGACACTAAACCCGATTCTTTTTTTAGAAATAGGCTATTTATTCTGTGTCCGGGGTATCTCGACTCTAAAGACTATTCTCACCTGACACTTCTCGGTAAAGATCTTACACACCTTGGTGCGACTGCGTTGAGTTTTGACCCGATTGGAACATGGCAAAGTGATGGGGATATTTCAGAATACACGATAACTCAATACCAAAAAACCCTCAAAGATCTGATAGACCACGCTGAAAAAACCCTGAATATTCACGAAATCGTGCTAGTTGGTCACAGTATGGGCGGATATAATGCTCTTGTGTACACGCCGACTGATGCACGAGTCAAAGCTGTTGTTGCGATTATGACACCACCGACGGTCGAACGTGCTGATAATCTTGATAGGATACAATTATGGAAATCCACAGGAAAGCGTGACTCTATTCGCGATATGCCAGATGACCAAACTAGCACAAAAGCATTTACAGTACCAGTGAGTTATCTGGATGATAGTGGTAGATTTGATGTATCAGAGTCAATTTCGCAGATTTCTGTACCCTCTCTGTATATTGCTGGAAACGAAGACATAATTGTCACACCAGTTGAGATGAGGAAACTATACGAATCAGCTAACCAACCTAAAACTTATACACTCATCTCAGAGATCGACCATGACTACCGTAAAAATAAAGGAGCGATTCGCAAAGTAAATCGAGCTATCATCCGCGGATTAAAAGAATTTGGTAATCTGAGTAGGTCTCTTGTCAATTAATATTTTTTACAAAGTTTTTATGTAGTATTCTCTGTGTTGTGTAATCGTTAGACAGTTTACGAAAATAGCCCCACACTTTTCACGGGTGAACTCTCTCCACCCAAACTTTTACACTCAATTTCAAAAAATATTTAGTTTTGACTCTCTCCAATCGTTGACAACTGCCTAAATCATCGATAAAATAACACCAATGTCATCTGGTCTCACATTTGAGCGAAATGCTACACCACAGCAAATTCAAAATCATCTCCATCCTACACTAACTCGAGAGATCGCGTTGTACTGTCTGTATTTTTTACGTATTTTTGTAATCGTAGCAATGATATATTTGTTTATACGAACTAGCGTAATCGATACTATTTCCGTCAAAGGTGATTCCATGCAACCAAACTTTGCGACTAGCGATATTGTTTATATTGATCAAATAACTCCAAAATTTGGTGATTATCGTCGCGGCGAGGTGGTCATTTTTAATCCTGAAAAGCCAGAATCAGAGAGAAATCTACTAGCCTTTTATACTAAAACTGACAGTGAAAAATACATCAAACGTGTCATAGGACTACCCGGTGAAAAGGTGGCATTTCAAAATGGGAAAGTGTATATTATCACACGAGAACAGCCAAACGGAATTCCACTAGATGAAAAAGAATATCTTCCGAGCGGAGTGCCAACCACTAAAAATAACTCAATTGATCGATTTGAGGAGACAGTACTCGGGAAAGATGAATATTATGTACTTGGTGATAATCGTACGGCTAGTAGTGATTCTAGAGTATTACCAAATCACGGAGCAATAAAAAAAAGTACTATCTGGGGCAAAGTATTTTATAGAAAAGACCCTCAACCAAAAGCAGGTTGGCTACCATTACCGTCGTACAACGTTCGTAACTAGCAATCAATCCTAACACTTATTATGAAATTTTCTTATATACACAAATGTGTTTGCAGATTTATCATTTTCTGCACACTTGCATCACTATTTATCAGTCCACTGAATATTGTTTCTGTCATAGCCGGATCTCCAATAATCATCAGTACAGATTGGTCAAAAGTTATTTCTACTACAAATTCTGAATCCTTTGGTATAAATGGGCAGGGGGCAATGGTTTTGGATTGGGGCACGAATCCCCAGTATATTGCGAATCTCAAAAATATCCAACCACAATTTGTTCGTTTTCATGACTCGATTCAGCAGGACTCATCTAAAAACTGGCGTGCTTGGGCGAATTATCAAACCAAAAGCTGGGACAAAGTAAAGATTCGTGAGTTTGCAAATATGATTCGTAAATGGCGAGCGAATGGCGTCAAATCAAATATCGTGATTACTCTTTCTAGCTACCCAAATTGGTTTAAAAAGAAGCAAATCAAAAATAGTCAGGGCGTAGTTGTCTCAGAAATATTGGATCCGTCTGAGTATACAGGATTTGGTAATTTGGCTCGGGATTTAGTAGCTATCATCAACAAGGAGGAAAACCTAAATGTCACAAACTTCGAGATTTTCAATGAATTTGATTATGAATACTCGATTAAACCACAAGACGGTGGGGCACCTCGTCAGATGCAGGAATTAGGTAGATTGTATAATCACATCAGTAAATCCATGAAATCTGCAGACAATCGTATTTCAACTGGCGGAATTTCATTTGCTCGAACAAATAGAGTTGAAGGAATTCGTGAGTTTATCGAAACAGTTGCTCCAGAAAAAAACCCTAGGACACTTGATTATCTGAGCTATCATCAGTACATGAGTGGAAATGCAGCCGATTCAGATACGACTATCTATAACAACGCCATGATGTATCCACTATGGTCATCGAGAGATATAAAGGGGTTGCTGGATAACAATAAACTATTCATACCAATTCGATTTTACGAGTTCAATATTAGCTGGTCGGGAGATAGTGTTGAACCTAGAATGATAAATCAAAAGGGTGCTATATTTGACGCTTTAGCTCTAGTTTCAGCAATGAAGTCTGGAAATATCAGTGTGGCACCTTGGACAGATTTGGATCCGCGATATGGAAAAATGAGTCAAAATTACCAATTGCGTCCGAGTGCTTTTGTCTGGAAAATGCTCAATAGTCTACCTGCAAATCTACAAATTGTGAATTCAAAGAGTACCAACCCAGACATCGTTACGTTTGCACTCAAAAGCCCCACGACACCAAAAAGATATATATTTGTGATCAATCATGGAGGTGTTACTCAAAATATAAATTTAGGTAGTTTTGCAGGTGATGCTGCTATCAAAATATCTGTATTAGATGAGAGTCAAAACGCAATTCAAACTCGAACTGCAAATGGATCTACCCTAATAAATACCAGTATTGCCAGAAACTCCGTGAACTTGTTTGAAATTCGTTAGTCTGTAGCTACTGACAACTACGGTAATTGACAAGTGGTCATTTTCAATCTTGTTTATAGTAATTACATCTCGAATTCCCATGGTGACTAGTAAAAATCTGATCTACACTGTAGTTTCCTTTCTTTTGATTGTAGTTATGTCAGTTGGCAGTGCCTTTATATTTGTGCAAATAGATGGACAAAACTTGGCTCAGGTTGTCGGCATTGAAAAACCCAGAGAACTTCGAAGTCTGTATGGTAGTGATATTTCTACAGATATTTCGACTCTTCCAGTAATACCCAGCAAACACTCAGATAACAATACTACAACTGAAGCACCTGCACATTTAAAATCTGATACTAAACAGATACAGTTACCACTAAATCTACCCCAGTCAGTCATCAAAAAACACACCTTTACGAGTAGTTCCAAGTTTGAAAAACCCTTAGCTAGCGTACTCAAAAATATCAAATTACCAGTCTTGATGTATCATCACATTGACTCTGGTGCTGGAATTCCTGCTGGTGATGGCGTCGGTCATGGGCTTCGTGTGAGTCCTCAGGTTTTTGAAAAACAGCTCCAATATATCCAATCCAAGGGTTACGCAACCATAAACTCCGATGATTTGTATGCGTTTATGGAGTTTGGTGTGGCTCTTCCTATAAACCCAATTTTGTTGACCTTTGATGATGGTTACAAAGATAATCTCCAACAAGCCCTACCGATACTGCAGAAATATAACATGATAGGGGATTTTGGAATTGTCACAGGAGTTGTCGGGACTGGAGAATACATGAACTGGGACGATCACAAGATTTTGCTCAAAGCTGGGAATAGCATCAGTTCTCATACGGTGAATCATTGTTATTTAGCTATCAATGTAAACCCAAAGACAGGAACACTTGGTCCGTTTCAATCATCTCCCACTGACGACACTGCAGGGCAAATATGTCCACGCTTTACTTTTGGAGGTCAGCTCAACACTGGTCAAATCAGAGGTGAGCTCAAGCAGAGTAGGGATGATATAGAAAAAAATTTAGGAACCAAAACCCATTTTCTCATCTATCCATTTGGAAAGTACAACCCCCAAGTCATCCAAATCGCCAAAGATCTCGGGTACAGTATGGCAACTAGTGTCGAGCCTCAATATGATGGTGTGATTGATCTACTTAATAATCCATTTGCTATTCATCGTATTCGTATGCAGGGTCAGCAAGCAGGCGAGATAACTAGATTCTTGGATTAATTTGTTGTGTATTTATTTTATTTTCGTTTCAGCACTTGGGCTCGTCAAAAGATTTTACAACACTCATCTTTCAAAAATCCGAATTCAGGATGCCACTGCACGCCAATCCAAGGTAATGTTTCGTGTTCTATTGATTCAACTATCCCATCTTCGGATGTGCTGGTAATAATAAGGTTGTCCCCTAATTTTTTTATGGCTTGATGATGAATGCTGTTTACAGAGTACTTTCCAGAAGGCAAATATTTGCTATTGTTTATCGAAACTGTATGAACAGGAGATTCTTGAACTTCATATCGATGATGAGTTTGTCTGTTTGCCACATCTTGAATCAAAGTCCCTCCAAAATATATGTTCATTAACTGCATTCCTCTACAAATTCCAAGCAGTGGTTTTCCTGATTTTTCTAATAGACCCATGAATTCCAACTCTTGCCTATCTTGAAGTAAATTACAACCAGTTGAATATGTATTTATATCATTATAAATTTCTGGACTACAGTCGTTTGCACCACCAATAAAAACAAATCCGTCGCAGAGTTCGATATATTCTTCAAATAAATCTGTTCTATGAGGAATTATCAATGGTAGCCAGTTGTGAGCTGCAATCATATCGACGTAGGGTTGAGCTACTTTTTCTACGATATCTAGATCTATAGTGGTTATTGATGCTAGGATTCCGATTTTTTTCATACAACAAGGTTTACAGTTGAGGTTTTTAAAGCTGAGAAAATAGATTGCTTTGGGAGTGATTATTGTACAGTGCTATAATGCAGTTCATTTGTGCTTGTGTATAAACTTGTACCTCTCCAAATTGGTATGGAGGAATTGTTTGATCTTTATGTAAAGCTTCAATAAGCTGCTCAGAATGGGTTCCTTTTTCAAGTAAACTCATAATAATCTCAAAGGAATCATGATTCGATATTTCAGTAGGAACATCCTGAATCCAAGCATAAATATTTTTTATCCAGTCAACAAATGATATTTTAGAATTTTTAGAAAGTACAATCTCCGTATTTCGTAGTGGTGTTTGCATGCTACTAACCGATTGCAGATTATGCTTTATAATATGAGACATTCTGAGTCTTGTAGGATCCCCAAAGATATTTTCAGGTAACATTTCATAATCAACTGTATCAATTTTTCTACAAATTCTATGATAAAGATCTAAAAGAGCCACAATGAGATTTTTATCTGGAATCATATCCATGGCACATAATTCAGTTGTATTTATATCTTTTCTAGGATATCTAAGATTGTAATACCCAGGTGATAAACTTTCTCGATGGTTAGATGGTCTGGTGTTTAAAATAAAATCTAAATCGTCTAGATCTTCCAAATAATCAGGAATTCCACCCATCAAAAGAGATCGTTTTGCAATTTCTCTTTCGGATGAATATCCCCTATACTGAGAATTTCTTATTGGGGAACTGGCTGAAATACCTTGAAACAGTGGCGTCAAAAATCTCAACACGTTAAATCTTTGTATCAAAATTTCAAAACGTTCTTCCTCTGGAATACCAACGTGAAACTGTAAGCCGTTGACATCAAGCACTTCTGAAACTATTGACCCATCTCGATTTTGTAACAAATATTGATAATATTCCTCGGGGTGGTTGCGTAGATGGGTTATTGCCATTTTTTGTTCTTCATCGCTTCTAGCATTTGGTAGGCTTCCAAATGGAAACATGATTTCACCTTCGCCCAATATTTTTGAAAGTTTACTCATTTGTTCAAAAATTGCGTTGAGACTTTGCTCTGGAGTATTAGCTCCTTCGGTTCCAAATTCCATTGAATGGTATGAAATTTCATGTTGTAAAAAACCGTGCATTGCAATTACGGCTGCTGTGTGGATTCGTAAACCATGACCATTTGTGAAATCAAGCTCAATCTCTATTCCAGTCGGGTGGCTATTTTGTCTGGCTAGTTTATTTATACCATCTTCCATAGTCTTTACAAAACATACAGTTCGTATTTAATCAAAGAATCCAACATATTTTACAAGATACATACAATCTGTTTCATTTAAAACATGTTTACTATTCATCAGGCTGTGAGTCAAATTGTCTCACAATCTCCAATCATTCAGGAAATGCTACGCTCAGATTTACTCAATCTCAGTAGTTATGCAAAATTAATTACTCCAGAAGTGGTCAAACTGACTTGGAAAATTCCTACAAACCCTAGTATCGTGATGGCACTTTCACGTCTCAAGACAACAATTAGATCAACTTTTGATATTAGTTTTGTAGCAAATGACATCAGTTTGAAATATCCACTGATAGAGATAAATTATACGAAACAAAGCAATCATACTCAAAAAATTGCCACACTCTACGATCACCTCAAAGAATTTGAAAACACTTTTCTCAATATTGTGACAGGAAACACCGAGACAACTGTATTTGTGAATAGTAAATATATTGGGGCAGTTTCACACTGTTTTTCGCCTCACAAACCAAATTTTATTATGGACGAATTGGGTGCGATTAGTTTGAAATTTGATCAAGAGTATTTAGAGGTATCAGGTATAACCTATTTAGTTCTCAAAGAGCTGTTGTGGAATGATATTAACCTCATCGAAGTCGTCTCTACCTATACAGAAATCACTTTAATCATCGAAATGAAGAATATTCAAAGAACAATCGAAATCATGAGTCAGCGATTTTTACCTCAACCTGCATAGTAGAGTTTAATCTTCTAGCCTAGAGCTGTTAAATTTGCAAAGATGCGATTTGTGTGAATAGTTTCGAGGACTATGCCAACACCACGGATTACAAGGGAGTATTTAGATGCATGGCGTGGTAATCCACGAGAACAACCAATAATAGTCAGGCAAGCTGTAGAAGACTCAGAGGCTAGTTTTATTGGATTTACAAAGTTTTTTAACGACTATAAACATAAATTTCCACCTGAGTGCAGAAAGTTTTTAGAGGAATCATGCCCAAACTTTATACAAGAAAAATCATCTTACCCAAAATTCGAGGCTACTGCATATACTATGTTGCTGACGATGTTCCAGTTTTATCTCAAAAAACGATTTAATGTCACAATTAGACTTGATGATGTCACACAAAAAACCATCAAAAACACGAAGCTATTCCTGCGTAAACCATCGGATACAGAAAATTTAGATACTATTGATCCTGAAAATGAAAAGAAGTGGATGGCATTTACTCCTAACGAAAAAATCGATTTATTCAACGCATGGTTCTTTGATCAGGTTGTTGAGCCCCAGTAGATTGAAAAATAATTTGTGAAATAAATCAAAAAATGCCGACTGCATCAACTCGGATATTTGACTGATTGTAATCTTTTGTAGTCACTTGAGTACTATTAGTATATCTTTAGTATTATTTGTGACTGATCACGACATCGTAAAAAATATCCTAGGTGGGGACAAAACGGCTTTTTCAGAGCTCTTAGAGATATATCAGCGTCAGATACTGGCTTATTGTGCTCGGTTGTTGAGTTTTCACCAAGAAGATGCTCAGGACGCCACTAGTGAAACTTTTTTAAAAGTCTACATAAACTTAGCTAGCTATAACCTGAATCTAAAGTTTAGTAGCTGGATATATCGTATTGCCCACAATGAATCGGTGAATATTATCGCTAAGAAAAGTAAAATATATATCAAACCATTGGATGACCAGCTAGACATACTTTTTACTGAAATTGATTTTGACAAGCCCAGAAAAGAAGATATAGAAAAGATTTTGTCTCAACTCAGTGTGGATGATAGAAACCTGCTCATCTTGTTTTACCTCGAAGAGAAAAGTCTCCGTGAAATTGGTGAGATCCTCAAGATTAGCGACAACAATGTAGCTGTAAAACTCAATAGAGCAAGAACTAAAGCCAAAAAACTAGTAAAATAATCACTTCCACTATCCATTTAAAAAAAGTATGCCCGAAAACAACCAATCTAAAATCGACCTCACCCAAGATATCCTTTCAAAGATAGATCTAGTAAAACCAAAGTCTCAGTGGTGTTTTTGGCTCAGAAATGCAGGATTTATAGCACTAATTGCTTTGCTGATCTTGATTGGAAGTGTCAGTCTAGGAAGTTTTTGGATTGATTTGATAGAGTTACGAAATGTGGCTAGTGTTGGTGGTTTGAATCTTGCCTCGATTTGGTCAGAGGCGTTGTTTGAGTTGATAGGTTTAGCGGTGGTTGGTATAGCAATAGCCTATTTAGTGTATCGTCAAACGGATTGGTTTATGGTCAGAAACAGGATTCTTTTGGTATTGACATTTAGTGCTTGTATTTTACTTGGTGGTATATTGTATATAAATATATATTCTTTTGCTGGCAAATCCAACCTCCAAAATCGTGATATAGTTCAAGGTTCAAGGATACGCTCTGGGAGGAGGCAGCGACTCGATAATACTCTCAAAAATAAGGGTTTGTTTGATGGGATCGTAGAAAATAACGATAGTGGTAGACTAGAAATACGAAATCAAAAGGGGACATTTAGTTTCATCACTAATCTCGAGACACCGAATATTTTAAACGTCGAAAAAGGAGACCATGTTATAATTCGAGTCAATGATAAAAATCAAGTAATTTCTGTGAGACTAATTCAATAGTGTGCAATAGTTTGCAATAGTCTGATATTGTTTGACTAAATAATGTTGCCCCTAATAAATCTCTAATTCAACAGGGTTTTCTTTGACGAATTTTAGGATCTTGTCGTACATATTCCAGCTGGTGATTATCTCTGCAGGCTGTACAAATCGCATTTCTGATCCGTTGAGCATGTCTTCAAAGAGGTTGGTGTGGTCGAGATTTTTGGATTTGTCTAAGTTGATTTGTAGGTTGCTGTCTGTCTGTTTTCGTGTGATAAACTGCTGCGGTGCCAACTCCCAATGCAGTACATCTCCGGGTAAAAATGACATTTCCACTTCTGTTTGTTTGTGCTTGAGTCGTTTTCCAGAGGCTAGCTGGATGAGAACAGGTTTACCATTTACCATTATCTCACCGTTTACCTTGAAATACGTATCAGTTTGACTTTTCTCTACCTCAGCATCTACGCAGTATCCACTATATTGTCCGTGCTTAAAATTTTTTACTACAAAACTATCAAAATCTATATTTGCTTGGGTGGTATAAAACTCCAAACCAATCTTAGCTAACGAAAACGTATGGATAAACATGTCTTTAAAGGCTCCAATGCTGTCATAATATCCTCCACGCCCAGCTACATCTACGAACTCAGCAATTTTTACTGTGATTTTATTGAGTTGTTCGTGGCGAATTTCCGCAAAGTTCTTAGCGTCTATTGGATTGGGATTGGCAGAGGTTTTAAATAAGTAGTGATCACAGAAATGTACGTGTGATCCGAGGTCGCAAACCCGGACTACATCCAAAATGTGCTGGGCTTCTGTCAGATTCTCGCCAAATGGTTTTTCCATGATGATGTCGATAGGTCTATGACTGTACGGACATGAGTTTTGTAGGATTTTCAAAAACGTATGCGGAGGTGTAGCTAAATAGGTGATTAGCCTCTCGTCGTCTTGGAGTCCTCTGATTATATTAAAATACGTATCTGGACTGAGATATTCTCCCTGCAAAAATGATATAGCGTGTATCCAATGATTTCGATCTGGTGTGTTTTCTCTCAGAATAGTAGATATTTCGACTGGATCGGGCTGACTTCTGGAGTATCCAATGAGTTCTATAGCTACGGTGTTTTGATTCTGAAAAGCGAACTGAGCCAGAGCGGGAAGTATCTTTTTTTTAGCCAAATCACCAGTGATTCCGTAGAGGAGAAATTTCCATTTTTGCATATTTGTATGTTGTTAAAATTATCGTTTGGGTTTTGTAGGGTCGTGAATTAATAATGCACTGTATCAATACATATACAGTACATATATCTTTTTGAAAAATTCTAGTACGTCAATAAAAAATCATCGTTTGTTTACCTATTTTTTACTAACCCACTACATATAGTAACATGAAATCATATTTACACTCAAATCCTAGTAAATCACCTAAATATAGTGTATATCTATTGACAAAACCTATTTATATCATAGTTATATTATAGCATTTGACACTATTAATATCTCCCAATATTGAGATTGTCATTATCCACTTGAGGAATTTCACACCCTTAGGTTCAAAAAAGATTTTTTACCAAAACACAGACAGCTACATAGATAGAAAACAGCAGCAGAACCAGTTATAATAGTCTACTTCATTTTATAAACATGCCCGCACTTAGCGCCTACTGGCCTATGGTTCTTGAGGCTCTAAAAAAGTCTCTGCCGCCTAGTATATACAAGGCGTGGTTTGCTGGGCTAGAGTTTTATGAGTTAGAAAATAGTGGAAGAAAAATGATTCTGCAGGTAAATTCAGCTTTTCAAAAAAACTACATCGAGAAGAAACACAAAGCAACACTACAAAGATGTATTTCTCAATATTATCCAAAGATTATTCACTTTGATTATTTTATCAAGCCTCATCAGCAGGAATTAGTATTGGCCAGCAGTCAACAAAACACCAATCAAACACATTTAGTGTCACCTAGTTTTGTATTGCATGATAGTGATTTGCGAGAGGCAGCCAACATGAAGTCGATAGCTGAATATCTGCCAAAACGAAACATAAACAACCTCAACCCAAAATACACTCTCGAGCATTTTATCCAAACGAGCGGAAATGATCTGGCGGTTAGTGTAGCAAAAGCTGTAATCCAAAAACCAGGAGGAGCCTATAATCCAGTATTTATCCATAGCGATGTGGGACTCGGAAAAACCCATCTGATTCAGGCGATTGGTCACAAGATTATCGAACAACAACCTAATTTACGGATCAGGTATTGCACACTTGAGACATTTTTCAATCATTATATTTCTTCTGTTCAAAAGAATCGTACTGGTGATTTTAACTCCTATTACCGTGAGCTAGATGTGCTTTTGATAGATGATATTCAGTTTTTAAAGGGCAAAGAGGGCACACAATCAGCTTTTTTTCATATTTTCAACGAACTATACCAGCTCAACAAGCAGATAGTTATCACCTCAGATAAGCCTCCAAAATGTATTCCGGGGATAGAGGAGCGACTTATTTCTCGATTTGAAAGTGGTATTACGATCGATATGCAGCAACCAGATTTTGAGGGTAGGGTAGCGATTTTGAGAGGTAAGCTGGAGATACTAAAGATGAATTTAGAGCCAGTGCATGTCGCCACAATCGCTGGTAAAGTGACTACAAATATCCGAGATTTAGAGGGTGTTTTGAATCGAATCCAAGCTAGAATACATCTACTCCCAGACAAAAAACTCAATGACCAAGAGCTGGACAAAATCCTCAGTCAGTCTGAACTGAGCGGCACCATCAATGTCCGAGTCTCGCCATCCCTCTCATTACCTCCAAACAGTGGCCAGAGAAATATGAGACTCAGTACTGGGGTAGAGTCGATAATTGCAAATGTAGCCAGAGAAATCGGTGTAACTTTTGAAGATGTACTCGGTGATTCTAAACAAAAAGATGTGGTATATGCTCGCCAACTCTGTATCTGGTTTTGTAAAAACAACAAGAAACTAGCCATAGGTGAGATCGCTAAGATATTTGGTAGAAATCACTCGACAATCATCCACGCCTGCAAAAAAGTAGACAACACAGAAATCAAACAAGAAATTTTAGACCGAATTGGGGTTTAGACAACTTTTTCATCGTGTGTTAGTATTGGCTCATGCCCATAGATATGCCAAACCCATTAAAAGTTGAAAGAATAATTGTACCAAAGCCATTTGTGTGGTCTAAGCTGATGCCACCTAGTAATACTGAGTTACTACCTCTAACTGGGGACAGACTTGTTGCTACGACTGGTAGCATTGATTCCCGACCAAAAGTGTTGGAAAATGATCAAAAATGGAAGATGCTTTCAGATAGGTCTGAAATGTTTGATGCCGAAGCAATAGAAAGACTTAATAAACAAGCTAATGAATTTGCACAGTCTTGTGAATACAGAAAAAAGTCAGAAGCCCAACAATTTTACAATCACTACCGATCATTTGTAAAAGATGGTGAAAATACAGAATATTACAGTGATTTAGAAACAAAAAGAGAAGCTGGAGTTGATACTCATTTAGTTTCGGACGGTGAGTTCAGGGCTGAAATAATATTTAGCTTGTACGGAGATCCTTCTGAATCTGGTCAGAATTGTGGAGTTATGTTGAGTATTATAATATCAGACGGTAAAACATGGATACATACCGATTCCTTTCAAGGTGTCACAGCTGCTGGGCCAGTAGATGGCAATGGCAAGCTCGTTCATGGTGAGACAATATCCTCTATAAGAGAAATAAATGATCGTGATTCTCAAAAATCATTACCGCAGATATCTGAACCTTTAAACCTAGCAACTCAAAGATCCGACAGAAAACCTACCTTAGAATAATTTTGGGTTTTGTTAACAGTTTAACGATTATTGACAACCTAGTGAGAGTTTTATGTGATTACTCAGTATGATTTCACTTAGTCACCTTGTCGAACAGCCAGAATTTTATCGTACTGAACTCCAGAGGCGTGGTAAGAGTCCAGAATCTGTAGACCAAATCCGAGGTTTATATACGGCTTGGAAAACTCAATCATCAGAGCTCGATAATCTCAGGCAACAAAAAAATGAATTTAACGATCGGGTTGTAAAGCTCTCTGGTGATGAAAAAAAAGTCGCAATCGAAAGCATGAAGTCCACTAGTGAGGAAATCAAGCAGCTTGAATCTGCTGTCAGGGAGCTACGCATAGTTTTAGATGAGCTAATCCTCAAAATTCCAAACTTGAGTTCGCCGCAGACGCCAATTGGAGAGAGTGATGAAGATAATCCAGTCATAGCCGAATACAATCCAAAGCCAGTTTTTGATTTTCAGCCTAAACCCTACTGGGAGTTGCCTGTCTATAAACAGTACGTGAGCCAAGAAGACGGCGTCAAAGTAATGGGGTCTCGGGGGTTTTATATGCATGGTCAGATGGCACACTTTCAAAAAGTTTTGTTTGATTATGCTTTGGATGTAGTTCTACAGCATGGTTTTGAGATGTATTATGTGCCTTTGATGCTCAATGAAAAAGTGTTGACTGGTACTGGACATTTGCCAGATTTTGATGGTCAGCAATACGAAGTGTCGATTGACGAAGGTAAATCATTTTATCTTATTGGATCGTCTGAGCCATCAATCATGGGGTATTTTATGGGGAAAAATGTGGGAGATTTACAAAAACCTATTTTGGCAACCTGCTGGAGCTCATGTTTTCGAAAAGAAGCTGGTAGTTATGGAAAAGACCAGATGGGAATTCTCCGAGTCCATCAGTTTGAAAAGATTGAAATGGTGGCAATTGTAAAACTGGAGCTTGCTGATTCACTATTTGAAAGATTTGAGCGTATCGTTGAGGAGATTTATACTGGACTCGGTATTCATTATCAATCCGTTGAGGTCTGTACTGGTGATATGCCTGCCAAGCATCATAGACAAATAGATTACAATGCTTGGTTTCCAAATGCTGAAAAATATCGTGAAATCTGCTCAAATGGCAACGCATCTGATTACCAAAATCGTGGTCTCAACATCAGCTACACAGATTCAAACGGAACAAAGCAAACACCGTGGGGTCTCAACTGCACAGCCATAACTTTTAGAACGGGACTAGCAATACTAGAGCAATTCCAACAATCAGATGGCTCTGTGAAACTTCCTCAAGTGCTTGCTAACAAAATGCACAGAGAGTTTTTAGGATAATTTCACATTGACTCTGTGATGGTTTGCATAGTGGTTTGCACAAATAAAAAACAAACTGTTTGATGGTACTGTTCCTTTTGATCCTATAGCTGGCAATGGAAATGGACATACCACAAATCTAACACTACACAGCAACTTTGTAATAGTGTTAACACTAACCTAAAGTTCCAGACACCTTACTTTCCAGATTTAAACCCAATAGAACCTAGTTGGAATCACAAAAAAATGAGATCAGAGATAAAATATATACACCTGAAACTTTTGAAGCTAAACTCTATAACTCACTCCTAAAAAGAATTTGGCATAACTAGCGAAATTAGTTTAAGCATTCTAGTTAGCCCATCACCCACACAGTCAGTGTGGTTTTTTGGTGCATATAATGGTGTATATAAACTCTTGTGTAGACATTTTTATTATGCACTCAGTTAGTTATTTGAAATTAGCCAGTGGATACGTAACCATAAAACTGTAAAAACAAATACACAAATTATACAAATAATTATACCAAATTCACATATTATTATATGAAAAAAATACTTTCTCTTTCTCTCTCAGCTCTTTCAGTAGTAGCTTTGGTTGGTTCAATGCTCGGTGGTCTAACTGCAGACGCATTAGGGCAAGGTGTCGCAACTAGTGTAAATGCAAATGTTCGTGACGTAAATTGTAATAAAATAAATACGATACAAGCAAATCTAGCTGGTCTGTTTAACAACGATAAGCCTATGATTAACTGCACCGTTAATGGTGTGAAATACACTTATAGCTTTATTGAATTTCAAAACGGAGTAAAGGGTTATGTGGCTACTAATTTTCTGGTGGGCCCACAGACTAACAATCCAGATTATGGTGGTTCGACTAGCACTAAACTCATAGTAAACTCTGTAGGTGGAATAAACCTTCGAGACGGTAGCTGTAACAAGTTTGGCACAATGCCAAATGGATTAATGGCTGTACTCAAGCAAAAGGTTGGTTACTGCGTAGTAAACGGAGTTCGATATAATATGATCTATGTGCAATTTGATAACGGGACAAAGGCAAACG
>JAYWFX010000089.1:0-16886 GCA_043778575.1 bacterium
CGTAGCTATTATATATGTGCCGGCCATTAGTTTTCTCATACCATACATAAACAGATGGTTAGGTGTCACGGTGCAAAGCGGTTTTGGATTGACTTTTCAGATTTATATGAGCATTGGGGTGACTATTCTAGCTGGTATTGTGGTTGGTTTACTCACCTCTACATTTGCCACAGAAAGATACCTAAAGAGCTAGACTGTCACTACACCAAATTCAGCTTTTAGCTTTACAACCAATTTTTCACCTACTAGTTCATACACCATTTCAGGAGTATTATATAGTGCATCAATTACACCCTCGACAGACCCGAAAGTTGTCAAAAGCTTAGTTTTAGTCACTTGCCCAATCCCAGATATAGAGTCTAGTTTACTCTTGTGAGCAGTTTTTAGACGAGCGTTTCGGTTGCTAGTGATAGCAAATCTATGGGCTTCATCACGTATTCTCTGTATCAAAAACCTCGTTTGACCCTCCACTATGATTGGTTCGGATTGACTAGATACAAACAACTCTTCTTCTCGCTTAGCAAGTGCACACATAGATACTGTATGCTCTAGTCCAAATTCTCCGAGCACCTCAAAATCTCCACTAAGCTGTCCTTTTCCACCATCCACGATAATCAGATCTGGTAGTTTCCAATCATTTTTTTGATTCTTAGTAGGGCTATTTTTGTTGATATTTGCATGATCAACCCCTCGAGCAAGTCTACGCCTCATAACCTCTTTATGGTTTTCAAAATCGTTATTTTGTTCCTTGGTTTTAAACAGTTTATAGAATTTTTTTGCAGGCCTACCATCGATAAAGGTAACCATAGATCCATACACAAATTTTCCTGAAAGATGAGAAATATCATAACACTCGATCCTCCGAGGAATCTGATCTAATCCTAGCTTTTTTTGTAAATCCACCACAGCCGTAAAGAGTGTGTTCTCCTCAAATATACTCAGAGTTTGACCTAGTCGATTCCTCTCGAGGTAAATCAGTGCGTTTTGTTTTGCTTGTTCTTGAATTCTCGATATTTCTGCTTGGTTGTTTTCAAAACTATTACGAATATATACTTTTTGACCACTGAGTATCTCCAAGGTTTCTTTATCAGCTTGATTCAAGGATATTTTAGTAAGAGTTTTTGCCATATTTTATATGTGATTAACAGTGCTCAAATTATCCAAAACCATTTGTTTTTCTTGGTCATAAAACAAGCCAGCTCCGACAAACGTGATTTTATTTCCTCAAACACCACATCCTTATCTTCAGCTTTGCTTTCTGCCACAAAAAGTGCTAGCTCGTAGATGACATTTTTCATTTCAGGTTTCGTTTTTACATTTTCATTGTCAGTCGAGTTCAGAGCTAGAAAAGTTACTAGAGCAATTACCCCTACCCTCTTGTTTCCATTTTGAAAGGGATGATTTTTGATAAGTGCATAAAATAACCACGAAGCTTTTGAAATCAGATCGGGATACAGTTCAACCCCGAAACACACTGCCTTTATTTGTTCTACTATACTCTCAAGCACTCCCTCATAGCGAGTTTCAAAAGGGGGAATATCTTCGAGGAAAACAAATAGATGTTTTTGTTTTTGGATAGTATGCACCATACCAGCGAAGTCGTCGAGTGTGAGGTAGTTAACGTTTTGTATCGTAATCATGAAGCTTTTCCAAAACTGGTGACATATCAGCAATTACTTGCTCTACCAATTTTCTGCGTTTGTTAGCAGCCTTCGTCAAGTTATTTTTATTTTGATTTGACTTGTTTTGATCCAGAATTTTTTGAAAAGAGTCGGTCACAGACTTAGTACTAGACCTAAAAGTCCCACTGGCTTGATTAAAAAGTGCCTCAAGCATCTCTTTGAAATGTATTTTCACATCCATAACGTACCACATTTTTGGAAAGTATACAAGAATAAAGCAAATCATCTGTTTTTTTGTCAAATTTGACTAAGCATCTTTTACGAATTTTGAATAAATATATGAATTTTCCCTTTGCTTTTGTTGATGAAGTTGGTTTTAGTGATGATCCCAGCCAGCCGTTTATAGCAATTGGGCTCCTCAAAGTGTTGAAACCCGATATTTTACTCGAAGATTTACACAAACACCACTTTGACTACTCATCTCAAAACAAAGAAAAAAGGCGAGAAATTATTGATGGACTACTCACCAACCCAAAAGCTTTGAATATGGACGAATATAATAGTATTTTTTTATCCACCCGACATCACGAATTTAAATTTGAAAATATCACATTCCCAAGCCTAGAACGGTACAAAGAGTTGGTGACTATTTTGATCAATTATCCGATGGAGTTCACCTGCTTAGTTGTCGACAAATCTCGACACCCTCTCAGCCAGTTTGATCATTTTTGGCAAGCCTATAGCTATTATTTAGGTTGCACTCTCGAGCGAATTAATAATCCTGATGAAAAACTCATCGTGATTGCCGACTGGGTAAATCGACCAAAAGAAAACTCAAACTCGCTACTAGATCACATCAAACCACTACCAAATGTCGCAAATGTCCTACAGGCAGATTCCCAAAGCTTTCTACTACTACAAATGTGCGACCTACTCATGGGCACAATCATCTTTGAAAAAAAACACGAGGCTGGAATATTTGTAGAGTCAAACAAACTCAAAGCCCGACTGGAATTTGTAGAGCACTTTAGAGAAAAACTAAAACAAACTGGGAATATCAAAATGGGTGTGATTGAGTATACTGAATAAGGTGTTTAATTACAATTTCACAACAAAACAAAGAGATTAACAAATCCTTGACGCTATCCCCGATTAAATTTTCAATAGCAGCGTAGTTTACCCAAAATTAAAACCGTCTTTACTTGGCAAAAAATATTGAACCGACCCTGAAACTAATTAGCGTATTTCTCAAACTTGGAAAAAACGAAAATTTTGTGATACCTGAGTATCAACGAAGCTATTCATGGAATATTACACAATGTGATAAATTGTGGCAAGATATCGAAGATTTCATCTCCTCTGAAGCAAGTGATCCATATTTTTTTGGCACAATTATAGTAGATTGCTCAGATATTGATAAATTTAGTCTGATTGATGGACAACAACGAACCACAACTTTTTTATTGTTGCTCAAGGCTCTGTTACTTCGATTAAATG
Organism: bacterium; assembly: GCA_043778575.1. Taxonomy (GTDB): domain Bacteria; phylum Patescibacteriota; class JACMRA01; order JACMRA01; family JACMRA01; genus JAYWFX01. Next base: position 3,120 of record JAYWFX010000089.1, read on the forward strand.
ATGCGTTTAAAAACATTCCAAACGATGATGAAGACTCTGAAAGATTAAAAGCAGGACTCAAAGCCAATAGAGACAGAATTATGGTTATTTTATATAAAGCTGAGGATGAAGATATCCCTAGTATGCTCAAAGATAATACAAAAACTCAAAACATATTAGTATTGGAAAACAAGTCTATTAATGAACTGCATTTAGAAGAAGTAAATAAAATTATAGGTGCGATAGACTTTGAAACAGCTGAACAAAATGCATATAAAATTCCACGCAGACAAAAAGATAATAAATACACAAATCACTTTCGTAATTTCAAATATTTCTATGACAATTTAGGTGAAAAATCTGACTCTCAACTAAATAAATTCGCAAAAGTATTTTTAGAGAGATGTCAGGTTATTGAAATTCGTAGTTGGCAAGTAGAGCAAGCAATTACGATGTTTAATTCACTTAATTCATCTGGACTCCCCCCTCGCAGACGCAGATATTATATCAGCTCAACTATATTCTAAAGCAGGAGGTGACAAAAGTGAATTTAATTTAAACTGGGAGAGTATAAATAAACTAACCGACAAACTAAACACACTTAGAATTGTAAATATTGATGCGGTGTTACAGCAGTTCATGTATATCAATCGAGCCATTAATAAAGAGTATATCAAAGATTTATCTGTCGATGTAACAACCCCAGGTTTGAGACGATATTATACTGAAATTAAGAAAGAGTTATTGAATAATCCATTAGTACTATGCAGTAACTTAGATAAAGTTATAAAAAAATGGGATCATATAAGGGATTATCCAGTGGTTAAATTACTTTTAAAATGTAACGAAAACGCTAAATTGTATTTATCAAGCTATTTATATCGCTTTGAAATAAATGATATTACAGAAGCAAAAATTATCGACTTTTGTGAATGCTTACTAAAACTTTTTGCAATATTAGAATTAGTTGATACGGGCTATTCAAGCTCGAAATTCAAAACATTCTTATTTGGAGAAAATATTAAATTAGTTGATAAAACTATTTATATTGAAACAATACAAAACGACTTTAATGAGCATATTCTATCAACTTGGAATGAAAAGGACATTCAGGGAGCAATAATTACATACGACAAAAATTTGTTAGTTTTCCTGAACGAATATTTATATGCCAAAAACAAAGGTTCTAAATTCGATTTTACAGACAATGTAAATGTTGAGCATATCATGCCAGCAAGTGGTCGCAATACCTCCACAATACGAACCGATGCAGGAATTATTGATAATGATGAGTTTGATAGCATAGTAAATCAAATTGGAAACAAAACACTACTCGAAGATGCCATAAACAAATCAATTGGTAATGAGTGGTTTAAGACCAAAAAACAAAATTCAAGGCTCTAGGCTAGAAACCTGTAAATAACATCACAGAATTATCTACAGTTTTTCACTAGTATTGTGAGTTCGTCAATAAGTTCTTTTTCGCCCTTACTCCATCTCCATTCACATTCTTTGAGGTGTAAATTGAAGTTTACAGAATAACCATTAAATTTGCTGAGTCTTCTTTTGGTGAATGACCAGAAGCTTTCAATTCCATTTACTGTTACTGTGGCTCCGAACTCTCCTTTTAGAGCAAATTCATTTTTACTATGATTCACTCTAAAATGCTTAGAATATCCTACATCCACTAAACCATCATATCCTCTCCAACCATCTGTATATATTACACTGGATAGATCTATTTTACCTCTAATGATTGATTGGAGTGTATCCTTCTTACAGTCAGGTACCATTTCTGTGTAGATCCTTTCTGTGCCACTGAAGTCATCTCTTTTGAATATTCCAAATACTGGTTTTTTAAGTGTGCCTCTACCCCTTTTTAATTTACCATGAAATCCTCTGATTCTTTTTCCACCAAAGTAACTTTCATCTAATTCCACATTACCAATAATACTATTCATGAGAACTAATTGATGCTCGTATATCAGTTCTCTAAATATCTTAAAGTATCTGTTTATCGTATGACGATTGAGATCCAATAATTTACCAGTTTTTGTAGCATCAATATCTATACAAAAACACCTGATAATCTTTTTTATAATGTAGCTACTCAATTTAGAGTATTTAATCATGTTCATAGCATAGAAGAGTTTAATCTTCTAGCCTAGAGCCAATTCAATTAATAGTAAATATGGCTACAAGGATAGTAAATATGCAATAGCCACATCATTGACTCACTACCCCAAAGACACTTGGACAAAGGACGATATTAATATAGCAACAAGAAAGGCTGCGGATCGAATTGTAGCGTTTATATTTAATCGTTAGACTATGTTAATCTAAGTATTGTCAAAATCGGATTTGCACGGTTTAGTTTGATTATTATGCAGACTTTGTTAATTGCTAAAAACCTTGGGCTCCACTACGGAGATAGGACTATATTTGAAAACCTGAGTTTTGAACTTCACAGTGGTAAAATTATTGGTGTTATCGGCAGAAATGGTGCTGGAAAATCTAGTTTACTCAAAATTCTAGCTACCAATGACGGGTTTGACGAAGGCGAGATAATCAAAACCAATGGGGTGAATGTTGGTTTTTTAGAGCAGCAACCAGCGATACTGGATGTGACAGTTGCTGAAAAAATAGCATTGGCTAAAAAACCCATTGCAGACCTCCTACAAAAATATGAAAATGAGCAAAACCTTGAACTCAAATCAGATTACTTTGAACGGTTACAATCCATTGATGCTTGGAGTCTTGACCAGCGAACTGAGGAGCTCAGGAATGTTTTTCAATGCCCAGATGTCTCAAAGCCTCTCACTGAGTGTAGCGGCGGTGAGCTACGGCGAGTAGATTTGATTTGTACTTTTTTGACTGGGAGTCAGGTTATTATTTTGGATGAACCGACCAACCACTTAGATTTACAGTCTATTCAAACCCTCGAAAAATATATCAAAAAACATGTAGGAAGTATACTCATAGTGTCTCACGACAGAGCATTTTTAGACAATGTGGTGACTGAAATGTGGGAAATCTGGTCGACGCGAATATACAAACATGATGGCGGCTATACCAAATACCTTGAGGACAAGATGGCTCGTCTAGAAAACGATCTGGTGATCGACTGGAAAAAGAAGCAATTCCTCAAACGAGAGCTCGAATGGGTACGTGCTGGAGTAAAAGCTCGTGGGGTAAAAGACAAAGGTCGCATGAAACGGTTTGAAGTACTCAGTGGAGAAAAAAACAATGAGCAACACGAGACAGTTGACATGGTTATTCCAGAGCCAAGTCACCTAGGCAGTAGAATTTTGGATTGTGAAAAGGTAAATCTGAGAGTTGGAGATCAGTATTTTGTACGAGATTTTTCGTTTTCTTTTCAGCCATGGCACAAGATCGGAATAGTCGGAAACAATGGCAGCGGTAAAACAACTTTTTTGAAACTATTAATCGGATCCCAGTTTAATACAGATTTTGAGCAAACTGGCACTGTAAAAACCGGGCAAAATACTCGATTTCTCTATCTTGATCAGCACAAAGACCAGCTGAATCCCGACCAAATCCCATTTGACTTTCTCAGTGACGGACTAGAGCGAATACAGTTTGGTGACAGTTCAATCGCTACTCGCAAATACTTAGAACAATGGTTATTTAACAAAACTAAATACACCACACCTATCAAACAACTATCTGGTGGAGAACAGTCACGCCTCCTACTAGCCAAAAATATCGCTAGTGGTGGGAATTTTATCATCTTAGATGAACCGACAAATGATTTAGATTTAGATACTCTCAGAGTGCTGGAAGAGTCGATACAAAATTACGCAGCACCGATTTTAATAGTATCCCACGATCGCTACTTCCTCAACAGAGTCTGCAATATGATGTTGTATTTTGATGGGTCTGGGACTATTCGTACCACACTCGGAAACTTTGACGATTTTGAACAAGAACAAAAAGAAATAGCAAAATACGGCTCAATTCAAACTAAAAAACCAGTTGAGATCGAAAAGCCAAAAATGAGTCAAAAAGAAGAACGCCAGCTCCAAGCAAAAATTCGCGACTTAGAAAAGCTTGTTGAAAAAACTGAAGCAAGTTTGGAAAAGGTAAAAGCCGAATTTGATAATCCAGAGCTATATGAAAACCCACAAAAGTCCTTGGTACTTCATGAAAAATTTAGAAATGCCGAACTCAAACTAGGTGAACTGATGATAGAATGGGAGAGATTACAATCAGAACTAGCTGGAAAACTCTTTAATTAGTTTGGCGAAATATTCACTGAATTTTGGAGGCTGATTATCCATCTTTTGAGCAAATAGCGATTCTATAAAATACTCGTTTATATCAACCCAAACCTTGTCTCCATCTGATTTATGTATCTTAAAAAGCACACTGTCTTGATTTTTCGCATACAGTCTTTGCAGAAAATATCTTAAGTATCTCACTTCTTCCTTGCATTGCTCACCACCAAAAAATTCCAAACAATCATAGAGTGTTTTACCTGAGGTGAGTTTTTCCAGTTGCATTTTTTGAATAAACTCAACGGTCATCGCATTCAGTGTGTTTTCAAATGAACTAGGGATAATCAATTCATCAAAAGATTGTTTCAGATCTATGAGCTTATCTTCGGGTATATTTATTTGGGCGTTTAGATCCTGAAAATCTAGGTTTGACGGTAAGTTGATATCTATTTGTCTATCACCACCATAACTAGTTTTTTGAAAAAATTCATTCCAAATATCTTCGGCATCTTTAGACTGTATTTCATTCATAGACGCAAAGTATTCAAATAGTCCAAACCTTGTTTCTTGGTTATCATCGAGTAATTGCGATTCCCTATCGTTTGGTAATCTACAAAACACCGCATAAAATAAACCAGATGTCATGGGTAATTTATCAACATTAGATAGCTTATTTTGTGCTAATATTTTTTCAAACCATGTAAATTTATTGAGTACAGACCTTTGCTGAATTGGAGTTTTTTCAGATTGATATTTCACCACATCACTAAATCTCCTTTGCCCAGCAATTAGCCTATATTCTTTTAGATAGCTTTGATGTTTTTCCTCTCTTACCACTCTTTCTCTTTCTAATTGTTTTTTGAGTTCTATTCCCTCTACAGATTCAGAATTAATATTCAATAAAACCTCTGAGTACATATCATCAATAACTACAGGCAAAGCTGACTCGTAATCTATTGTGCCTAATCTAGTTCTAGGAAAATTGTTTGTCATTAAATTTCCACCACTACCGTTGAGCCATGATTGAAAACTTACTACCCTACTCTCGCTTGGTTCTAGCATAATTTTTATCAAGTCTTTGCAGTACGAACCCTTAAGCGAATCATATAAACCGTTGTCAGAAGCTGATCTCACAGATATACCAATTTCACCATCTCTCACCAGCCCCTTCAATGAATCTGCACCATCATAAATACCATTCTGCATTTCCTCGATATTTCTGAGCATTTTTTCGTAATCTTCTCGAACTTTAGAGACAACAACTTGATTTGGTTGCTGATTGATATCATCTTCAGGAATGTCACTCTTGGGTAAAAACTTGGAAACCAATAGTTGTGTAGCATTTACAGCTGTTTTTTTTAGTGAATCTAGATCAGTACCCTCTATCGGCTTATACCAATTTCTAATATCTTTTAGCCCCCCCCCCATGTAGTTTTTGTTTGATCTGGCATATTTATTTGAAATAACATCCTCAGAATATCATTAATTGTTCTTTTCTGCAATCTCTTTACAATTATACCCTGCTATAATAAAAAAGTTTTTATGACCATTCCAGATTTTCAAAAGATTGTTTGGGGTTACTACTGCGAACATGGTAGGCATGAGTTGTTGTGGAGACAGGACGTTACTCCGTACAAAATCATCGTTAGTGAAATCATGCTGCAACAGACTCAAGTATCCCGGGTGAGTCAGAAGTTTCCAGAGTTTTTAGCTACGTTCCCAGATTTTGAAAGTCTTAGTAAAGCCAGTTTAGTGGAAGTTTTAACCCAATGGCAGGGATTAGGCTATAGTAGGCGAGCTAAGTTTCTGCACCAGACAGCCAAGACTATTCTTGCAGATTTTGATGGAAAAATACCACTCGATACACAAACTTTATCCACACTGCCCGGTATTGGAGAAAATACAGCTGGAGCTATCTTGGCGTATTCGTACAATCTCCCGACTGTTTTCATTGAGACAAATATTCGGCGTATTTTCATACATCATTTTTTCCCTAATCAAGACAAGGTTAGTGATAAAGATCTCCTTCCTATCATAGCTGATTCACTGGACAAAAACAACTCTAGAGAGTGGTACTGGGCACTCATGGATTATGGATCACACCTCAAACAAAAAATACCTAATCCAAACAAAAGATCTGCAAATTACTCAGTGCAATCACGATTTGAGGGTTCAAATAGACAAGTTAGAGCAATGATACTCAAGTCACTACTCGAAAGACCAAAAAATATTTTAGAAATAGCAGAAATCTTTGAAGAAACTGAGACTAGAATCCACCAGAACATCTCAGATTTAATCAAAGAAGGTTTTGTAGAGCTAAAAGATAACTACTTTTCAATCGTCTGAACCAAAGAACAGACTAAACTTTGGTTAAACAATGTCAAAATCAAGAAACATTGGCAGATGATCTGATATTTCCACATCTAGTACCTCAAATTTATTTACCCGTACCCTAGAACTAACAAGCATATAATCAGCAAATTTACCAGATTTACTATAAAAACTAGACCGAGTGGTGTCTATTTTATTTTCGATGATGAGATTTCTCAAATTACACTCTTCTAACATTTTTAAAGAACGAGTGTCAGGGTCTAAATTAAAATCACCCAAAAGAATTATCTCACCATTAATAGAATGTAAAAATCGAATAATATTTTCACTTTGCTCTAACCTTTCTTTACAGTCACCTTTGCCATAATCGGGAATCCAAATACCATGAAAATTTAGAATGGTAACATTTAGATCGTTTATTTTAAGTGTAATATATTGTATATTTCTGTTTGTAGGAGCAGATTTATCGAGTAGATTAGTTTTCGATCCAAACACCATAAAATCACCTTCAGATACTATCTCTACATCCTTGTGAATGAGCGACTGCAGTCCGTAACTTAAGTAATTGATCTTTTCACCTGACATACTTGTGTCATAGAGTGACTCACGATAAAATTCATTAAAATGAGGAAACTGAGATCTGATTATTTGTCTGAGGCTATATTGTTCACCACTAGTACCTACCCTATTTTCATAGTAGTTAAAAACTTCCTGAAAACAGAAAACGTCAACCTCACAATGATTTTTAAAAAAACTTGAGAATCTATCAAACATCTTTCCGCCCCAAAGATTACCAGATATTATTTTCATATATGGTTAGATTAGAGTAAATTAAATCATCTCGACCTCTATGAACTGGGCGTTTTCCTCTATAAATCGTTTTCTTGGCTCCACATTTGCTCCCATGAGCTCGTCAAACACCTGATCAGCCAACGCTGCCTCCCCTACAGTTACTTGATATAGTAAGCGTGTCGCTGGATTCATAGTCGTGTCCCATAGCTGATCTGGATTCATTTCACCGAGACCCTTGTAGCGTTGCACGTCAATTTTGATTTTCTTTTTGTTTGTTGCGGTCTTCTCTTCATTGTTTTCTTCGACATCAGCTTTTTCGTTCACAATTTCTATATCAGCCCCATATTGTTTATGGATTTTTTTAACCAGAGCATCTTTTTCTGGATCACTATATACGTACTCATGCTTTTTACCATAGCTAATTTTGTATAGTGGTGGTCGAGCCATATAAACGTAACCATTTTCTATCAAGTCTGGCATAAATCTAAACAAAAAAGTGAGTAGCAGCGTGGTAATGTGAGCACCGTCTACATCAGCATCAGTCATGAGAATCAGCTTGTGGTACCTGAGTTTTTCTACATCGTATTTGTCCCCAATACCAGTACCGAGAGCGATAATCATGTTTTTGATACCCTCGTAGTTGAGGATTCTATCCAGCGTAGCTCTCTCAGTATTTAAAACCTTTCCTCGAAGTGGCAAAATAGCTTGGATATGACGGTCGCGACCCTGTTTAGCACTACCTCCAGCAGAATCTCCCTCAACCAAATACAGTTCACACTTTGTTGGATCTTTTTCACTACAATCAGCTAATTTCCCCGGGAGCGACATACTTTCCAAAACCCCTTTCCTGAGAACTGTATCGCGCGCAGCTTTTGCAGCTAATCGGGCCTTCATAGCCAGTTGAGCTTTTTGTAGAATTGACATGGACACACTAGGGTTTTCCTCTAGGTATGTTCCGAGCTGCTCAGTCACCATTCTATCTGTGAGCGTTCGAGCAATTGTCGAGCCAAGTTTGACTTTTGATTGCGAAGTAAACTGCGGATCGACCATCTTTATAGACAACACAATTCTCATACCCTCTCTCAAATCATCAGTTGTAAATCTATCGCTCTCCTTTTTAAAAAAGTTTTTAGATGTGGCGTAGTTATTGATCAGTTTAGTCAGCGCCATTTTGAATCCAGTTACATGAGCTCCTCCCTCTGGATTGATGATTCCATTGGTAAATGCAAAGAGTTTTTCATTGTATTCAGAAGAATAACTAACCGCGGCTTCGAGTTCAAATTTCTCAGTCTTACTCGCAAAAGATATAATTGGAGTTTCCAGAGTTTCACCCCGAGTGATATCCTCAAGATAGGTCAAAATACCTTCTGGATAGCAATATTCGACTACAGTATCTACAGGATTAATAATCGTCTCATCCTCATTTTTAAAATCGTGAATAGTCTCTACAATAATCTTTAAACCTTTGTTTAGATACGCATTTTGCTTTAGGTTGTCGGAAATGAGTTTAGCATCAAAATGAATCGTCTCAAAAATCTCTTTGTCAGGGAAAAATTCTACTACAGTTCCATTCTTTTTCCATACCAAACTCTCGATAATCTCAGGATACTTGCTAGCCAATAGTTTTTGATCAAACTCAACCACGTCGCCAATTGTTTTACCTTTTGAGAAAGAAAGGAAATTCACTTTACCATCACGCAAAACCCAAACTCGCATGAGGTCAGACAAAGCATTTACCACAGACGCACCAACACCATGCAACCCTCCTGAAAACTGATAGCTGTTTTGATCAAATTTTCCACCAGCGTGGAGTACCGTCATAATTGTCTCTAGTGTACTTTTACCTGTTTTAGGGTGAATATCGGTAGGAATACCTCGACCATCATCAGCCACTAAAATGGAACCTTTTTCATTGATTTTTACTCGGACAGTGGTAGCCTTGCCAGCCATAAACTCATCTACACAATTATCAAGTATCTCTCCAAAACATCTATGAAGACCGTCTTTTCCAGTATTTCCGATATACATTCCGGGTCGTTTTCGAACAGCTTCTAACCCCTCTAATACTGTGATATTACTAGCTCCATAGCCCGCTGTTTGTGTCGACATATTAACTCAAAGTGCTGTGAAATTCAGGATCTGTCAAGTTTTATACCGTCTCTGTGGAAATATATAAATACTGATAGACTAGCAGTAAAGACAATTATCGACGAGCATAGCCAAAAATTTAATCCCAGAGCATCCTTTTGAGAAAAATCAACAATATCGATCGCTCTGTTCATAGCTATGATACTATATATTTGAGCGATAAAACCCAAACTCAAGAGAGAAAATCTTAATAATGTGAATCTTTTTCTCAAAATCAAAACCATCCAAAATAATAAGAACAACAACCAGAATATAGGTATTTGAACAATCATATTGTAGTTATATCTAAAATACTAAACAATGGTACATCTATTGACGGTTTCCTCGTGCCTGTAGCTAAAAAATAATCTGTACGAGATAAAATTGTATCAAAAATTAGCTTCTCACGAATATTATCCAGCTCATTAAACACATCATCCAATAACCAAATAGTCTGAATCTTTTGATCAGAAATCAGCTCGATTGCGATGTGCTTTACAAACAAAACTAGCAGTCTCATCTCACCTCGACTCAACACGTCTTCTACATGTAGGTGATTTGACTCGATCCAAAAATCATCACGCTGAGCACCAAACAGGACTTTACCGACAATCAATTCTCTCTCCCAAAGAACACTAAAATCACTTGAGAAAGCACCTTTTATATGAGTTTTTATTCGCCAATTACTGAGTGAGGTCTGAATCATACCACTAAAATCACTGAGCTTCTGTTCCAAAAAGTCAAAGAACTTCTGCCTAATTTCCCAGATTTTAGTTGAATATAACCTGCTCACCTCATGCAGTTGTCCTGCTAAAATGACATCTGGTCGGACACCTGAATAGTGATAGTATTTCAATAGATTTGTTTTTCCCTTGATTGACTTTTCTAGTTTTTCAAGCAGCTGACCATAGCTTTCTCCATAAATTTGAGCGAGTAAATCATCCAAAATCTTAAGCTTTTGACCCCGACTCAAACTAAACCAGTAATTGTCTGTGGGCTGATACGTCAATACAACATTTCTATGGTCAAACTCAGGAATATTTCGCTTTACACCCAACCTCCCAGACGGACCAACCTGACCATTGATACTCCAATCGGGCTTTTCAGTAGAAACGCCAAAATACTGCTGATTACCACGCAAAAACTCAGGAAATTTTGTCCCGGGAAATGGCTGACCAGTAAACAGACTATACAATGCAGATAGTACACTTGTCTTCCCCACACCGTTTTGATCAATCAATATCGCAGACTGATGAGGAACAAGAATCTGACGACTATCAAAATTCCTCCAGTTGGTGAGCGTGATATATTGAGGCAACATTTAATTGATTTCAAACCTACATTTCATAATTTGGCAAAAATTAAAAGATTCATCAGTATAATTTCATGTTAAAAGATATCTTTGGTAAAAAAGATAATCCGCTGGGGGGGGGCGAAAGTTTTGATGTGTTATTGGCAGAGTTAGTTGTAGCACAAGAAAAAAGAGAACGAGGTGCTCTAGATAAGATCAGTCAGATGGCTCCAGAAGATTTAAAAGACAGGTATGCAGATGTTTTAGGGGAGAATTCACTTGGATTATTTAATAGTTCAAGAAATGAACATTCTTCCTCTACTCCTAAAATGTTTTTTCAAAGCATTGACTACAAACTCAGTAAAGATCGTCGTGAAACAAGTGAAGATTTTAAAAAAGCAGATTTTGAGGAAACCAAATCAAGTATAAAAATGCAGATGACATATGAATCAACTTTCATTGAAGTGTTAAGACTCCTATCAAATAATAGTGATATTGAAGATATAGGTAAAACATATTCATCCCCTGTTTACCTTAAATTTCAAGATATACCAACCTACTATAATGAAAATAAACCAATCGATAAATCCGACCTCATACAAGCAATCGTTGATAATGCATTATACTGCATTGCATTCAATCAAAAGATAAACATACCAGCAAATATTAGAGCAAAGGCACTAAAAAAGATTACTCGATTTGGTTATTTGTTTGATACTGAAAAAAACAAAGCCTACAATAGCCTTGCCATACTTCCTTCTAAGATTTTAGAGCAAAAGACACCGAGGCTTCCGCTTCGTTATTGTACTGAAGAAATGTTAGGAGTAAACATGCCAAAAGGGCACACCAGACAAAATTTGATCGCGCTACCAGATCAATTTACTACAGAAATTGGGAATTTACTTGGTACATATACTCATGAAAATAACCAAATTATCATAGAAAAGTTGTTAAATGAAGCTATACAAAAAGATCCTCTAAATGCTTTACAGTTTTTTGTATTTTTAGTTTCTTGTGCTCCAGATGCAAATAAGCTGTTTGAGTTAGTTAAAAGTTTAGATGATAATCAATTAGAAAAAATATTCTCACCCAAAGCCTCATTTTTTACTGAAACTGATAGTACGATATTTTCAGCTAGTTCAGTTGGTGATTTTAGATTAGGTAAAATCTCAGGCGTTGAATCAAATGCACCCGAATTACCTACAGATTTAGCAGGATCACACAGACTCATACGAGGTTTACAAGCACAAATTAAAACTTTATCGTCAGAGCTAAAACAACAAATTACAAAGATGAGGGACACTGAACAAAGATACCAAACTGAAATAAAAATATTACAATCCAAAGCAAATCGACCTGAGTGGTTTTTAGTAAGTATAGGTAAATTTGGAATAGACTGGGATTATTTCATAGAAAGTTGTAAAACGGATGATGGTAAGGAAACATTAAAAACTATAATTGGTGTCTTGTATTTACAAAAAATAAAGGATCTGAATAAAAAATATGATGTGACCATATTAAACGATCCGAAAACTGAAGGTCACCAAGAGCTTATGCAGCTAAATAATTTAAGAGACTCAGCAATTGAATGTATAACCAAGACCAAAATTACCTAATAGTTTTGATCTATAAGACACTACTTTGAGCGAGCATCTTTGCTTTTATTTCCTCTACTTTTTCCAAAAATGGTTTGATGATCAAAAAGTCTGACTTCAGAGTTTCTAGCATATTTGGGTTATAAAGGGCTGCTGCTGGGTGATACAGTGGTAATAGGTTAATCTTTTTGCCATTTCCTAAGATTACTGTTTGGATCTGTCCATGTACTTCTGAGATTTTAGCTTTTGGGAGAAAATACCCCATAGAATGCCTCCCTAAGCACACCACTAAATTTGGTTTGATTGTATCAACTTCCAGCTCTAAAATAGGTGTCCAAGCATCTTTTTCCTCTTGTTTAGGGTCGCGGTTTTCTGGTGGGCGACATTTTACTATATTTGTCAGGTAGATAGTTTCTCGAGTCAAACCCACACTCGGGAGCATAATATTATTCAGGAGTCTACCCGAGGCACCAACGAATGGCTCACCAATCTCATCTTCTTTAGCACCAGGAGCTTCACCAATCAGCATAATTCCACTACTTCCATCCCCTACTGGCATGACAGGTCTGACCCCAGAGTTTTTGATTGGGCAGGTTTGGAGAGCTAAAATGGCTTCACGAATGAATTGTATATCAGGCATATTATTCTTTATTTAAGTATTTCATAAGCTTGTCATCTATTTCTCGTATTAAATCTTTGAGCTTTTGGTCAAAATCTGGGTCAATATAGCAAAAATATTTATTTGTGATAACATTTCTTTTGTTGTAGTAGCTTATAGATACAAGTACGTTAAATTGTTTGGATAAAAAAGTATTCAAATCTAAATCTATTGAATCCATTTTGTGATCAGTTTTATCAGGCATGAGTATTTGCGTGTAGCTAAGTTTAAAAAACTGCTGATGATATAGCGTAAAATTATCAAAAGTATTTTTCAGACTATTAGAAAGTTTTATTTTTTGCAGTAAAAAGGGGGTTGTCAGACTGTTCGGCTTTACTACCCTCTCGAAATAATCCTCTACAGTACTCAGGATTTTCTTAATTTGCTCTTCAGCTTTTAATTTTAATATTGGATCTGCTAAAACTTCATCTAGTGAGTAGGCTTGATTAATTTGCTTACTCTTCTCCCTCATCTCAGCTATTTTGATAATATCTTCTACTTCGCTAATATCCTCACCCTTAGCTGCTCGTATCATTAAATCAAGAGAATCAGTTTCTAGTTCCGCAATTTTTTCTACAAAGGGGCTGAATTTTTCTGTGTCTTCTTGGTGTATGACCTCCACCAAATCAAGGAAATTATTATCCGTTAGACTCAAGCTGTTGAGATAACTATCTTTGTCTTTCACAATCACAAGCCCATAACCACCACTTTGCAAAATCAAATTCATGAGCAGTCTAGCCATCCGACCATTTCCAT
>JAYWFX010000090.1:0-5555 GCA_043778575.1 bacterium
GGGGTTCTTTTCACCTTTCCCTCACGGTACTTGTTCACTATCGGTGAGTAAATGTATTTAGCCTTTCCGCGTAGTCACGGATGATTCCAACAAGGCTTCTCGATGCCCTTGTTGTACTTGGGATAAATTATCATAAGGCAACTAGACTATTTTGCATACAGGACTATCACCTTTATTGTTTGTCTTTCCATACAATTTTGCTGTAATCTAATTTGATAACCTCATCCAAAGTGGTAAGACTTTGACATAATTTCCCACAACCCTCACGGTCTTTATACCCCATACCGGGACGTAATGCTAAATTAAAATTCCGAAGAACTTCTCAGTCTCATTACAAAAGTTTCCGAAGTTTTTGGCATACTTCCTGTTCGCTCGCCGCTACTAAGGAAATCAGCATGTCTGTCTCTTTTCCTCTGCTTACTGAGATGTTTCACTTCAGCAGGTTACCGATTTACTCATTACTACATGAGTTCGTGCTGGACATAACTCCAGCCGGGTTTCCCCATTCAGAAATCTCAGGCTAAGATTTCACACATCAAACCTGAGCTTATCGCAGTGTAACACGTCTTTCATCGGCATTTACTCCCAAGGCATCCACTATATACTCTTATGTTTTAATTTTTTCTAAATTTAGCGAATTTGAACTTGATGAACTTACATTTTACCCACAACAATACTAATATTTAACTATTAATGTTGATTGCGTTTATTATAATTTGTAAAATTGATTATTTTACTAGAATCCAGCTGTAAATCTGCTGCCTGCTCGTACATAGTTTAGCAATTTGCTGTGGCAACGTATAAATAAGAGAAACAGAAACCAAAGTTTGTCAAGAGAAGTTTTGAGAACACACTCAAATATTATAATAATAGTGCGAGGCAACCCGCCAAGATACGTCATTGACAACACTATTCAAGCTATAATCAATAGTGATTATGAATAATAAATCTTTTTTTTCTGGGATGGAAGAGGTTCTGTCACGCTTGGTTAGTCTGGTTATTTCTGTCGCTTTCTTTGCTATTTTTGTTCTTGCAAAACCGGACCAAACGATCAATCTGAATACCAAAGATCTCAGTATTTGGTTTGTTATGTTTTGGTTTGTTTATGAGTGTATTGGGTTTTTACTTCATTCTTTATTTATTTATTTTGGGAGAAACTCTGTAAAAAAAGACACCCTAACGATGGACAACCTAAACACTGATAACCATAGCAAGGGTGAATAGAAACTTTTGACATTTTTTAGTTTTAACATAACATACAATAATATGAATAAAATATTTTTAATCGGAAATTTAACCAAAGATCCTGAGATTCGATCAACACAAGGTGGGAAAAAAATTGCTAGTTTTAGTATCGCAGTAAACGACGGTAAAGACTCGAGCGGACAAGATATAGTTCAATATTTTAATATTTCTGCATGGGACAAAACAGCTGATGTTGTGGAGAATTATGCAAAAAGAGGACACAAGATATGTATCGTCGGACGTTTGAAAAATAGATCCTGGGACAAGCCTGATGGTACAAAAGCATATGCTACTGACATAACCGCAGATCAAGTAGAGTTATTAACCAGTCGTGCCGAAGCAGAAAGAATTAATCAAAGTCAGCCAAACACTTCAACTTCATCACCAGCAACAAATAATACTCAGTCACGACAAGCTGATTTACCTGAAATAGATATTGATTCGATAAACATTCAAATGCCATTCTAATTAAAACTGTATAACACAAGTGCTCCCTCAAGGGGTGTTTTTTGTGCCAGAATTTTAAGAAACGGCTGTTTTTATTTATCTAACCAACAAACCGAAAACTAAACCCAACGCAGAAGCCATAACAGTGACAATCCAATACCGTGCAGTCACTTGACTTCGACTCCACCCAAGACCTTCTAGGTGGTGGTGAAACGGAGCTGCTAAAAACACTTTTTTCTTTCGAATTTTTTTAGATAAGATTTGAATTATGTTTGATCCTGATGTAATAACAAGCATAATACCAGCGATAGGTAAAATATACACAGTGTTAGTCAGAAATGCTACCACACCAAGTGTTAGTAAAACACCAACACAACCTGTATCACCCATAAAAAACCGAGCTGGTGATATATTGAACCACAGGTAAGCAACCATGGATCCGACCAAGACCATCATCAGCGTAGCAATATCAAAAAAACCTCTAATAAATGCTATGGAGGCAAAACACAAATAGATTGGAATAAACGTGCCAGCTGCCAATCCATCAAACCCATCAATCACAGAACTGCTCCACAAAGCCACCAAACTAACCGTGGTCATAGGAATAATTAACCAGTCTGCACCTAGACTTTTGAGGTTTAACACTCCGGGGATAATATCCACGTTTACTAAGTTTAATTTAAAATAAAACCACACTCCAATCAGAAAGCTCAAAATAGTTACCAAAACAATTCTATGACTCAACTTGAGACCACCTCCAGCTTTGTAATTACCACCAGACTCAAGCGTAGCAAGAGCATCGTCAATGAAACCTATTATTGATCCGACAAATAATGTTCCAATAGGGATAAATGTCCATCTTCGAGAAACAAAATTAAGAAACTGAAACAGCTTGTTTGTAGGATCAGCCTTGAGTAAAATCCAGAAAAACAAGGCAAATACAATAGCTGTGACCCATATCAATAACCCTCCAGCCCTCGGTACTTTTATCTTGGCTTCATCTCTATCATAAAAAGCCTTTGTAACAGTAAGTTTTTCTCCTGTGGTAGCTATGTCGCGACTTTTCTTTTTCCAAAACTTGAGCCAAACAAGCACTTCAACCAAACTTGGAGCCCACCACATTGCTATGAGATAGGTGAGAATAGTATACGTAAGAATTTTAGCAAACTGGAGGTAGATAACAGAGTCGATATTCACAGACAGCTTTGTGACTCTCACTCTAAAATTTTGTCAATCAGACTGGATTGGGCGTTGCCTATTTCCTCCCAACTAAACTTGGTTGTCATTTCATGAGTTCGATCAGAAATACGTCGACAAAAAACCTTGTCTTTTATCAATATTTCTATTGCAACTGATAACTCATCCTCATCAAAAGGATTCACATACACTGCTGATGATTTTGCAATCTCAGGCATACTACTAATACTTGATGTAATTACCGCTTTTGTGTGTTTAAATGCTTCCAGTATCGGAAAGCCAAAACCTTCATACAGTGAGGGATATACGATAAATTTAGCATCT
Source organism: bacterium (assembly GCA_043778575.1). Lineage (GTDB taxonomy): Bacteria > Patescibacteriota > JACMRA01 > JACMRA01 > JACMRA01 > JAYWFX01. The sequence goes on from JAYWFX010000090.1 coordinate 3,214, forward strand.
TTTAAAAGGTTGTTTTTTTCGATTTCTGTAGGACTAATCACCCATTGTATATTTTTAATATTATTAAGAGCAATGTGTTTTTTTAATTTCTCAAAATACAGATGATTTACAATAAATCCACACAGAATTAACCCTAAATGAGAATCTGTGTTTCTATCCAAAAACTTTTTATGTGCGTTTATAAGTCTCAGCCAATTCTTTCTAGGTTCAATTCCAGACAATGCTAAATAGTAATACATAAATGATAAAAATGAACAAAATAATTGAATTCTTGACAAACCAATATAATGTTATGTATTTAGATATATACTTAAACAAGTAAATATATATGAAAAATCAAGTTAATATGGGAACCTCAATGGCAAAAGAATTCATGGATTTCATCAAAAAATATGGAGTTATCGGTCTTGCAATCGGTGTGGTTACTGGAGGTGCTGTCAAGGCGTTGGTAGACAGTATCGTATTGAATCTGCTAAGTCCTCTAGTTGGTTTAATTACTGGTGGTGTAAATTTGTCAGCACTTAAGTTTACTCTAGGAAAAGCAGAAATAACATACGGTCTATTTCTCAACGATTTAATCAGCTTTCTAGCTATTATGCTCGTAGTGTTCTTCATAATAAAATTCTTTATTGGAAAATTTATGAGCGACGACGAACATGCAAAGGTATAGCACCCTAATCCAAAACAACTAGACACTTATCCCCTACTAATCTAGGGGTATATCATTTATCAAAGTGACTTCGTATAATCTCATTATCTTACTTTATTTGACAAACGATCAATGCTCAGTTAAACATAAAAGGTAAGGAAGCGTCGCATAGTGGTCTAGTGCACTTGTCTTGAAAACAAGCAGATGAAAGTCTCAAGAGTTCGAATCTCTTCGCTTCCGCCATTGATTTTAATCATAAATATTCAACTTAAAATTATACCCGTTACAGGGTATTTTGTTTTGATCAAATTTCTAAGAGTTCTACTGCGAAGACCTTAAGGCTCAATACTCTAGTCGTGACTCTTCCCTATCTAAATCTCTTTTCTTTATCGTCTCCCGTTTATCAAAATTCTTTTTGCCTTTCACAATTGCTATTTCAGCTTTTAACCACCTGCCGACAGTTTTTATATTTAATACAGTGCAGCTCAGACCTTTTTCTAGAATCTTTCCACGAATCTCACCAACCTCTTTCTTTTTGAGAAGTAGTTTTATGTTTTCTCTCAAACTATCATTGCCAAACCCGATGATAAACAACTCGCCTTTTTGATTTATGACATAGTTACCGACAATCTGTACCCTACCAGATCGAACTAGCTTCACCATCGCCCCAGACAAAGATAATCCAGCCTGATAAGACTCAAGGATATGGTAATCAAACCTCACTTTTTTATTCGTCAATATCACAGCCATATATAGTCCAAAGTCTCAGATTATTTACCTGTGTTGTCAAAGCACAAAAAAAGAGGGATATACCCCCTGCTCTAACCAAAATATATATTGATCCTCCCTACTCTATCACAAAACTAACAATTCGATTTGGAATGTATTTTGTAAACGAGATCTGATTTCCAGTTAGCCATTTCTCAGCTACCGTTTTTGCTGTATCTATCACAACATCATCAGCAGAGTCTGATTCAATCACAAAACTCGCACGTACCTTGCCGTTTATCTGAACCACAATAGTGACAAATTCATCAACCAATAATCGCTCGTTAAAAACTGGGTATTGTTGGGTATGAACAGAGTTTTTGTTTCCTATAGCACTCCAAAGTTCTTCGGTAATATATGGTGCAAACGGTGCTAGAATGAGAATAAAACGCTCAAACTGATGAGCGGAAAGCCCACCGAAATCGTCGGCAGAATTTACAAACTTCATACACTCAGACACAGATGTATTAAATGACATGGTTTCTATGTCTTCACCAACTTTTTTAATAAGTCTGTGGAGTATCACCTCTATCTTTGACTCATTTTTAGATGAAACAGCTATTTTATCTTGCATTTTCCACACCCTATCCAAAAATCTACGTACTCCCTTTACCGTATTGGCACTCCAGGCAATTCCATCCTCAAACGGGCCCATAAACATCTGATACATTCTGAGTGTATCTGCTCCATAGTCAGCTATAATATCGTTTGGATTGACTACATTTCCCCATCTTTTTGACATCTTTCGACCGTCTTCTCCCCTTACCAATCCCTGATGCCTAACAACTACAAAAGGCTCATTAAAACCAATTAAACCCTCATCAAACAAGACCTTGGTAAAGAATCTAGCATATAACAGGTGCATTGTGGAGTGTTCAGCACCGATAATATACTGATCTACTGGCATCCATTTTTTCATCTCAGC
>JAYWFX010000091.1:0-16565 GCA_043778575.1 bacterium
TGACATTTATAGATAAACTATGCAATTCACTTAACTCAAGGTCTGTAAATCTATGATAAATACTATCTGTTACTATGGATTGTTAGCGGAAGGGGTATAAATACTATCTACTGTGCTTCGTTTGCATTTTTAATTTACTCAAAAAATTGATTTTTGGTGATGAGGTCTGACTTTATGCTAGATTGATTTGATTGTGCTTGATTAAAACCCAAGTATATTTTTAGATTGCCAAAACCTATTTTCATGTACCGACGCCTTATTTTGTTCTGTTTAATAATCTTTGCTAGGATGAGTAGTTTTACTATCAGATTGTTGAAAAAAGGTAGCGGCACTTCACTCCCGGGCTGGTTGGTTGAGACATATTTTCCGTGGATATTGCATGAGCTTGACTCTCGATACTCCGAAGTGATTTATATTTCAGGAACCAATGGAAAGACAACTACACGTTCAGTTTTGGTGAGTTATTTTAAAACAAAAGGAGTCACGATTTGCACAAATAGAGGCGGAGCAAATATTATGAGAGGACTGGCTGCCACACTACTTTTAGATCAAAAACTACTAAACACCAAACCTAAATCTAAAGTATTGATACTAGAGGTTGAAGAGGCTACTTTACCAAAGATAACAGTCTGCATCCAACCAACTACACTCATTTTGACAAATATTTTTAGAGATCAGCTTGATGCATATGGAGAAATTGATAATACACTAGATTTTTTTCGAAGTACTCTCGCTCTTTGTGACCCTAATAAGACCCAGCTAGTCATAAACGCTGATGATTACAAGCTACACTCTTGTGCTACAGATTTCGCTGGAAAGATAATAGGATTTAGTGTGGACGAGCCTAATTCTAACTATGAACAAGATGAAAAGTCAGTTTGTCTGAGATTTGATCGGGTGTTTACTGCCACTATTTGTGATAATTGTCTGTCAGTAGATTTCGACACTACCACAAAATTAGCTATGAACTTACCAGGGCGGTACAATGTTTACAACCTCCTCGCCGCTGCAGTGGTCGGGAGCCAAAGATTTGGTTTAGATGGTATCGAAAAAGTTTTTAATGAGATACAGCCTGCGTTTGGACGTGGTGAAAAGATTCAACTAGGCGATTCACACATAGAGTTGTTGTTAATCAAAAACCCAGCTGGATTCAATGAGGTTATAGACTACATCAAGACCCAATCTGAAAAGCTAGACAACGATTTTGGGATTGTTTTTATAGTAAATGATAACATAGCTGATGGTCGAGATGTGTCTTGGCTGTGGGATGTGGACATAGAAAAACTAAAATCCTCACAGCATTTGCAAAAGACATATACCTCTGGAGGGCGTGGACTGGATATGCTACTTCGACTTGAGTATGCTGGGTTTGATGTGCGTCCCAAAAATTATATTTCTGAGTTTAGTCGTGTAATTCACAAAATTGACTGCTCTAATAAAAAACATTGGTTTGTTCTGTCTACTTATACTGGACTTTTGGCTTTTCGAAAGGAGTTAGGTAAATCAGTAAAATTAGTTGATATATCTAGTGACGGTAACTAAATAGCACAAAACTGAATCTATTTTTCATTGACAAAAATGACCCAGTAATTCTCAAGGGCTTATTGGTTGGTCGGATGGTAGCTCCGATTGTTTGACAGTTGGGGAGGAAAGTCGGGACACTCCACGTGATTGTAAATAAGTGTTAGAGAGAGGCACTATTTACAGCTAAATTATCGTGTGAAGTGGATGGCGGCGTAGTTTACCGCCGGGAGTAATCCTAGGGAGGGAGTAACATCTCTGAAAAGTGCAACAGAAACATACCGCCTATGTATGCAAGATTCGTCTCATACAGGTAAGGGCGAAATTGTGAGGTAAGAGCTCACACGTGAAGTCGGGCAACCTACCACGGGGCAAACCCCATCCAGTGCAATGCCAAATTTGGTGGGCAGCGTTAGATAAATTACCATCTCCTTTATTCAGATTGTTTTACAGTTTGATAATGCTAGACAGAATCCCGCTTACAGACCAACCACTTAAAATTAATTAATTCAAAACAGACTTTTTTTTATGTCGAATATATCAAAAATTGCAACTTTCCCCGATCAAGATATTAATCAAGTTGAAGCAGATCTAAAAAATACACTTGCAGGATTACCGTCAAACATCCAAGAGGAAAACTACTTAGAGGTAGGTGTTAGACCGTGGGGTATGTACTATGTTATGGAGGATAAGCCTAACTACAAAGTAAAAAAGATCGTTGTGAACTCAGGTAATCGTCTCAGTCTACAGAGTCACCAGCATCGCTCAGAACATTGGGTGATAGTTAGTGGTACTGCTACTGTAGAAATTCGTGACAGTGAGAATCCAGAAAAATGGAGTAGGGTGCTGCAGCCAAATCAAAGCTGCTATATCAGCGCAAATGCTATGCATCGAATGGCAAATTATGGTAAGATTCCTTTGGTTTTTATAGAAGTACAAGTAGGTGAATATACTGGTGAAGACGATATAGCAAGGTTTGAGGATGACTACGCCAGAGCCTAGTTGTCGACATATATAAAATGTGTTTAATCTTATTAATATGAGTCAAAAAATTGTAGTTCTTGGTGTAGGAGGGCACGGCTGGGAATCGCTCAGCTCAGTAATTTCAGAGTCGACTGGTGAGGTTGTTCTATACGGCACTACAGTCGACTGGGGTGGTTTTACTGGAAGCTGGGGTAGATTACTAGAGATGCATGACAACAAGCTCAACACACTACTTCATGGTATAGCTGTGCCAGTACTTCCATTTGGTGATTTTAATAAAATTATTACTTGGTTTATTGAACGAAAACTCGGAACAGATATTGCCAGTGTTTTGAATTATCGAAGTTATAGTATTGATGGTCATTTTGAGCATTTTCTCAAACTTATACAACCTTTTAATCTTGGAATCAATCAAGTTAGTGGCTACTTAACCTATTTGCAAACTTTTTTTGACTATTTAGAGCAGTACAATGATGAGCTAAACTATAGCAAAGAACCATGTCTCAGCACTATTTTTCATAGTTTTATTGCTGGCGTGGTAGGTATCAAGCAAATCAATGAATTTTATCATCAATCAGATATAATCCCCAAACGGATCAGTCTACAATTTTCCTCATCAGTCAGGCAGGTATTGATTGGTAGTACTGAGTATGGATCTTTTGTGGGAGAGGATGTGATTGATTCATTACAAACACCAGCATTACCGGCTACACTTCAGATAGTAGATACTGATTTAGAAAACTGTAGTCTGGTTGGTGATATGTTGAGTGACATTATTAGTGCAGATATTGTTTTGATACCAAACGGATCAATAGCAAATTGGCTTCCATTGTTGAATAGGGTAGAGATTGCTTCGCTGTTGAGAGAAAAACAAAATCAGTTATACTGCATGTTAAATTTATTTTACACTCGAAATGAATTTCCTATCAACACATATATCCAGTTCTTGACCACTTTAGATATTTTCCCGCATGTAGTTTTGCCTCAAATAGGGTTACCCACTGTGTCTACAAACACCATCCAAAGATATAAATTAGAAGGTAAGACCATTAATTATCCTGAATTCCTACAAAAAGTAGTTGATGCGTTGCAGGATTCTAGTAGGTGTATCTCTGTGGACTGTACTCAAACACCCTCTTTTAAATACAACCCACAATCAGTTGCTGAAAAAATTCTGAGTCGACTTGCGCTTTAGATTTGCTTTTTTTGAAAAAACCGTGGCTAGCTAGATGATATGGCACATACTGGAAAAATACGACTGCATAAATATGTCAGCGACGCACTCAAACAGTCTGGAGATTATACTCATCCTGAAATTCAACACAATATCGAAGAGTATGGTGTTTTAGTAGATGAAAGCCTCATAAAAAATCGTTTGGTTTGGGTATTCCCTGGGCAGGTAGTGGAGCCTCATAATTGGCCACAGAGACCAAAAGGTAATTTTAGTGAGATTCAGTTTTTGCGTGAGACAGATGAATACGCTGTGATTTTTAAACCATATAATGTGGTCGTCGAGCCAGGTGCTGGTCATCAAAACAATAACTTGCTGGTGTGGCTCAAAGCAAATCGACCAAATGAAAGCTACCATCTAGTTCATCGCCTCGACAAAGACACTCAAGGCGTTATGATACTAGCTAAGACTGTTGAAGACAAAGATTTTTTTCAGAATCAGTTTAGAGATCGGGAAATAACTAAAAAATATATCGCAGTTGTTCAAGGCAAGGTTGAGCAAACCTACCACGCCGACAACTACCAATCACGTGATCATCTCCATCCCACAAGGCAACTACTGTTTTGGGATGAGAAAACTGCTATGGACTATGATAAGCTTTCTCGCCGCGCTGAGTCTATTATACGACCACTGATGGTGTGTGAAGATCTCAATCAAAGCATTGTGGAGGTGCAGATCAAAACAGGGCGTATGCATCAAATTCGACTAGTGTGTGAGTCTCTAGGTTTTGCACTCGTTGCAGACAAAGTTTACCACAAGACAGTTCTCCCGACGTTTGTATCAGCTCAGAATCTACATACGTATTTTACTAATGTTGTCAGATATTTGGGTAGTGGTGATTTCTCAAAAAAGAAGGTAGAGCTATTTGGAGAAAATCCTTTTTGTCTATTATCAAACTATCTAAAAATACAAGTAAAAAGTGGTGAATGGCTCGAGGTCGTCTGGAAAGAAAATGTGTGACGTCACTTAGGTTGTTGTCTAAATTTTCCATCAGCGTAGAATCTAGGGAGAAATGAGATAAAATTATGACTAACAATCAAGTTTTTGTTTCCTTTGAGCTGAAAATAATAGTAGGGTAGTTGGATGAGCGAAATTATCCAAAAAACAAAGTGGAGTGGTAAAAACACTATTGTGAAGACTGTTTGAAATATATGATTAGTAGGCAACTCTTTTATCATCACGAGGGAAAGTTGGCGTGCCTCTAAATGATGAAATTTCGAAATCTGATTCCTGTTTTTAAAAAATAATCCAACATCAACCTTTCCAGATTTAGTACGGGACTTTTGAAAAAATGAATGCACGTCCTGAGCGGTAATTTTTAATACGATTTTGAGATACAATCTGACCAGTAGACAACAAGTAGGAAAGCATTCGATCGCATAATCAATATCACTATTGTCTCTAGCTATTGCGAGCGAACCTGATCCCACCAAATAGATTTTTTTTACCCCTGGAATCAAAGATATGATTTGTGCGAATCGCTGTGCCTTGAGATGGTGCCAATACCAGTTGCTATTGTATACTATTGTAGTCCAGTCTGGATAAGAAAAATGCGTTCCTATACCATAATTATTTGATGTGATCTTGAAGATATTAGGATCTGAATAACTTGAAAGTAGTTTTTGTGTATCAGTTTGGTAGTTTTTGGCTGACTGAGTAAACAACCAAAATGGATCTGTAGGTACAACAGTATCCAATGCGTCATTTTCTAGGTCTTTGATGAGTTCGGATGGCAGTATTTTAGTCAGTGTATACAGTTCTACCCAAGACCAAGATTTTCCTCTAAGTGTGTGTGAAAATGCTATTTCAGAGGGTGACACATTGTATAATTACAAAACTATATTTACCTCATCAATCTTTAGTAGTTTGTTTGGTTTACCGTCGTTTGGATTAGCCTGAGGATTAGTTGGATCTACAGATATACCAACCTCGGTTCTAATTTTTTCTAGGCTGCTAAAGTTTGCAGGATCTACAGTACCAAATGCAGTGTATTGAGCTGGCAGTGTAGTATCGGATAGAGTCACGAAAAATTGACTACCAGCTGAGTCTGGAGCTTGAGTTTTTGCCATGATGAGCTCACCTTTTGGGTATACTACAGTTCCAGTTTCTGGTTTAAAATCTTTGTATAAGCTGGGGTAGCGGAATTTTGGCTGATTAATGAGTTTTCCTTTCTGGTCACCATCTTTACCATACTCTGGTTTGACCTCCCAGAGCTCGTCAGGCAGGGTTGATCCAAATGCACTCTCACCTCCTCCTCCTGTGCTCAGTGGATCTCCACCTTGAATCACCGCAAAACCTTCCTCTTTTACAATTCTATGAAAATTTAAACCATTAAAGTACCTGCGGTCTGCCAATCTGACAAAACTTTCTACTGTTTTTGGTGCAGCTTGGCTATACAATTTGAGCTTGAGATTTTCGTTGCTGGTATCTACTAATAATTTCATACTGAGATTCCATTCGTTAGTTGATGCAAAATTTAATCTTTTATTTTCTGATTCTATTTGAGTACTTCTTTTTTCGTCTGACTCCTTTTTCTTTTTATCTTCCTCTTCTTTTCTCTTTAGATTTTGTACTTCATCAGTTTGATCTAACAATTTTGGGATACCTTGGTTTACCGTCCAAAAAACTCCAGAGACTCCGATAATTCCCAATATAATGGCTGCGATTTGTTTTGTAGGCATATTTGTAGATGTAGTATATGTGTTGACAAAAGTACCGTAATGCTAGTATTTTTGGGAAAATTTAGTCAAGAGTTGCTAAAAAAACAAAAACCATTTATTGCTTCGCTCTACAATGCCTAAAAAAACTATTTCCGACATTTTACACAGCGCTTCGGATGAGAGTACTGAGAAAAGAGGTAAAAAATCGTCTGCAGAACGTAAGAGGTTGACCATTGGATCTGCAAAAGTAGCCAAGACTAAGGCACCTAAAATCACAAAGATCTTCACTCAAAAGAGTAATTATCCCAGCTTGAAGCAGATCAAGAAAGAGTCTGATAGGCGTGAAATGAAAGAAAATGAAAAAGAGAAAAAGCCAAAAGATGAGTTCGATGATTTCATGGAGCCGCCAGTACGAGAAAACAAGACAGGTGAGCTGGTGACTCGAAAGGGTATTTTGGGATTAAATTTAGTATCTGCTTCAGAAACCAATCGACAACTAGCTTTAGATGATGATTCTATTGAGCAAAGAGGAAATCGCCGCTACAGAGTGACCGAGGATGGTGTAAAAATTAAAATGAAGAAAGTCACCAAGCAGCGTGACAACAAGAACAAGAACAAAACTCTCAAAAAGTTTATTGAAAATGATGTTTCCTTGTATCCGCACTTCCAAGCTTCATCCGCTGATTTCCAATTACGGACTGTTGATGTCATAAAACAGGGTATCACTAGAGGTTTTGTCACTGAGGATGAGCTATTGTATTTACTTCCCAGACCAGAAGATAACCTTGAACTTTTAGAGGATTTGCTAGATTTATGCGAGGATAGTGGTTGTCCTATTAGTTTTGATAGTACGCTTGATAATTTATGGTCAGTTCTAGAGGACGAGGAGGAAATGAAGAAAAAAGAACTCGAACTCGCCGCCAAACTCTCAGGAGCACTAGCTGGAGATGTCGGGGGTGATGAGCTCAAGGACGATGCAGTTCAAAATTATATTCGAGATATTTCGCGATATCAGCTGCTGAACAAAGAGGAGGAGGTAGAGCTTTCAAAACGTATCGAGCAGGGTGATCAGGCAGCAAAACGTGAGCTAAACAACGCTAATTTACGACTGGTGGTTCATGCCGCCAAAAAATACATGGGTAGAAACTTAGCCTTTTTAGATTTAATCCAAGAGGGAAATATCGGACTCCTCCGTGCAGTAGAAAAATTTGATTGGCGTCGCGGGTACAAATTTAGCACATATGCGAGTTATTGGATTGAGCAAAGTATTCGTCGAGCATTAGCTGATCAAAGTCGACCAGTCAGATTACCAGTTCACGTAGAAGAAAAACTCAACAGATTTAGACGTGAAAAACGTGGTTTGATTGATGAATTAGGACGCGAACCTACTGATGATGAACTTGCAGAGCGACTCGAAGTAGATTTAGACACCATCTTTTATTTCAAACGTATTAGCCAAGATACCGTTTCGATCGATGCAATGGTAGGTTTTTCAGAGGATAGTGATACCCAGATTGTAGAAATGATCGAGGATGAGTCGTCTGTACAACCGATCGATGAGGCCAGTAAACGTGTACTTCATAGTCATATCATGACAATCATCGAAGACTGTTTAGAGCCGCGTGAAAAAAAGGTAATACTATTGAGATTTGGATTGGACGGTACAGGAATTGCTCATACTCTTGAGGAAATTGGGGATGTGTTCAATGTCACTCGTGAGCGTGTCAGGCAAATAGAAGAGGTTGCCTTAAACAAAATTCGATCTCACCCAGAGAGCTATAAGTTGGTTGATTTCCTCGAGGGTCTCAATCCGCAAACGTTTAATCCAAGTAGTGCTAAAAAAGAAAACAAAAATGTCCAGTTGCAGCTCGGCAAAAAAATTACTCTTGAACAAGCTGTGGAGGTCATCACAAATCAGATTGATACAAAAGTGTGCAGTGTATATTTCCTGCGTGGAGAGATGGGAAGCGGGAAAACAACATTGGTTCAAGAGATTGGAAAGCGAATTGGTACAGCCACAAAACCTACTTCTCCTACTTTTGCTTTGATGCAGAGTTATGAGCTCACAGCCAATTCTCAGTCACGAAAGCTGGCAAATTTTGACTCAATAGTTCATATGGATCTCCACAGACTCAAAACCATAGAAGAAAAAGATCTAGGTTGGATCGGTGAAGAGATTGAAGACACAGCAAAAATTATTTTCATTGAGTGGCCAGAGAAATTGCTCAAAAAACAAGCCTTTATCCAGTTTATGGGTAGAAAATACTATATAGTGGAGTGTAAAATTGGTAAAAAGAAAGATCACTACTTTAGAATCAAGGAGGCATAATTCTAAATGTTTTATATGCGAGAAAATATAGGTGCAGTACAGCTTTTTCTCATTGGTTTTGTCGTAGCTGTAACTTTGTTTGTGTTGAGTTTACCAACCGTGCAGGCTAATTTTGCAGAAATATTAGGTCTTAACTCTCGATATTCATCAGTGAAACAGGCAAAAAAAGATCCTCGGACTGTAGAGCGAGTCAAGGTGAGTAGGGCGGTTGATGGAGACACAATTGTCCTAGAGGACGGGAGAAAGATTAGGTATTTAAATATGGATACACCTGAAACGGTAAAAGAAAACACACCTATTCGATGTTTTGGTAAAGAGGCTAGTCATGCAAACGCTGATATTGTGGACAGACGAGAAATTTTGATGGTTGGAGACAAAGAAGATACAGATAAATATGGACGTGAACTTCGCTTTGTGTTTTTACTCGGAGAGGACACCAACAGAAAAGAACAGAGTGTCAATGCATGGCTCGTCAGAAAAGGATATGCGCGAGTTTCGATCATAAAGCCAAACGATACTTTCGCTCAGACATTTCGAGACTTAGAGCGAGAAGCTAAAAATCAGAGTATAGGAGTATGGGGAAACTGCCCAAAACCCTTTGAAGAATAAAGTTGTAGCTAAAAAAAGCAATAGATTTGACCAATTCATGACTTGTGTGAAATTGTTGACTCATGGATTTAGTTTTTGTGCAGACGCAGTTGGATTATACTTTTGAAGACGAGAGGTTGCTCAAGACAGCCTTGGTTCACCGATCGTATATGAATGAGCGGGATAGAGATATGACCATCTTGGAGCACAATGAGAGGCTTGAGTTTTTAGGTGATGCTGTGTTGGAGCTGGTAGTAACCGAATATCTATTTACTCATCTTACTGAAAGTGAAGGTTATATGACTGCGCTTCGATCCTCAATGGTAAACTACAGAATAATTGGTGATATAGGTGCTGAAATAGGCTTAGAAAACAACATTTTGCTGTCAAAAGGAGAAAAAGAAGAGCTCGGGAAAGCCAGACTCACAATCGTAGCTGACAGTGTGGAGGCAGTTATAGGGGCGATGTATCTGGACGGGGGTATTGAACCATGCACACAATTTATCAAAACGAGAATTCTATCAAAGCTTGAGGAAATTATCCGCGATTCTCTATACAAAGATGCCAAAACACAACTACAGGAATACACGCAGAAACTTTTTAAAATCACGCCGTCGTATAGAGTTCTCAGTAGTGAGGGTAAAGATCATGAAAAAGTATTTTATATCGCAGTGTCTTTAGGGGCAGAGCAAATCGGAAGTGGGGAGGGGAGAAGTAAACAAGACGCCGAGACGCTAGCGGCAAAAGATGCAATGAAATTACTATTAAGCCGAGAAGAAAATGCGCAAGAAGTTTAAGCTATTTCTGCCAAGGGCTATATATGTAGTTTCGGTTGTAGTCGTTTTGATAGGCTATTCGCTGACTAATCGTCCACAGGTAACTACATTTTCTACGCAGACTTTGGTAGATACTATTATTCCCTTAGTTCCTGTTTTTGTCATACCATATTTACTATACTTACCTTTTTTGTTTGGTAGTTTAGTATGGATGCTCACTAGGTTTTCACATTTGGAGAGGTTATGGCTCAGGCGATTTGTATTCGCTCAGATAATAGCTATAGTATTTTTTATCTTTTTCCCAACCACCATGGTGCGACCTATTATCGTAAATGGGGGATTATTTGAAGATTTAGTTAGATTTGTTTATACAAATGACCAACCATTTAACCTCTTCCCCAGTACGCACGTACTACACACACTGATTATGACTAGCTATTGGGTTAGAAGAGGATATAGCCGACAACTAATATTTCCTTTCACTGCTATTGTTTGCGTCTCCACGGTGCTTGTAAAACAACACTATGCACTTGATATAGTCGGTGGTATCATGGTATATGTGGTCACAGATTTAATAATTAAAAGAATCACGCTATGAATAATCATCACATACCAGTTCTCCTTGATCCAGTCTTAGGGTTAGTTAGTGAAAAAGATGTGATTTTTGATGGTACTTTTGGTGGTGGTGGATATGTAGAGGCTTTTTTACAAAAGAAGTGTGTGGTATTTACTTCAGATTTGGATAATACAGTAAAAACAAGACGTGCAGATTTATTTACCAATTTAGATTTACATTTTTCGCACAATAACTTCGCTGATTATATTACCAGTTTCGATGATAAATTTTTCGATTTGATTACCGTTGACTTAGGGTTTTCCAGTAATCAACTAGAGGAGAGTGAGCGTGGATTTAGCTACTTAAAACCAGATGAAGTTTTCGATTTCAGATATGATGTGACGAGTGGGAAGCCGTGCTGGCAGCGGGTTGAGGAGTTAAAATCTGCAAATGAGCTATCCCGTATTTTATTTACTTATTCTGGAGAGAGTTTGAGTAGGAGAATTGCTGATCGATTGTTTGAAACATTTCACAAATCTACGGATCCTTTGACAGTTGGCGAGTTTTCTGAAGTAGTGATCGCTGCGATTCCTCAAAAGTTTATGCGTTCTAAAAATGCTATTTTGAGTCGTATCTGGCAAGCCCTTAGAATCTGGATAAATAATGAATTTGAAAGTATTGAGAGGTTTATGCCCGTGGCAATTAACAAACTAAAACCTAATGGAATGCTAGCTGTGGTGTGTTTTCATAGCCTTGAAGACAAATTAGTAACAAAGTTTATGCGTACCGTTTCGATGCCAGAAATTGTTGATGACTTTGGAAACAAAAAACAAGACTACAAGATGCTCAGCTCAAAGGGAATTGTACCCACTGAAAATGAGATTTTAGATAATCCAAGGAGTCGCAGTGCTATTCTCAGGATTTTGACTAGGTTATCAGATTGACGACATCACTCTATTTCATTTATCAATGCATGGTATGTCTGGAACCCTTGATGAAACACAAACTACCGAGCTCAGTAGTGTTGAAGTAGTAAAAGCCCAGATTAAAGTGCTAAAAAATGCACAATCCAATTATTCTGATGCTATAAAATTAATTCGAGTTGCTCAGAGTGATGCCTTGAAGGATGCAAAAGATAAGATCACCCCTTATATAACCGATCTAAAAGAGGCCGAAGAAAATGGAAACAAAAGTATCGAACAGATAAAAAGTGTAATAAACTATTTTGATGGAGAAATAAAAGGAGAAAAATCTTCAAAGTCGGAAGAGAAAAGTAGATTGCTCTCTAGTGGAGACGAATCAAAAATAAAATGGAATTTAGTCCTGCTACAGTGGGGAATTATTTTTTTAATATTAATAGTGTTTTGGAGAAAGTTTATAGGTTAGGTTTTCTTTTGAGGGTTCGACATAAAATCGTCGTAATCAGTTACGATTATTACACCTAGATCCTGAGCTTTTTGAAGCTTGCTTCCAGATTTTTCTCCCGCCAGTAGATGTGTGGTGTTTTTAGTTACATTATCTAAAACCTTAGCTCCTAATTTTTCGAGCTGCTGTTTTATCTCTGGTCTACTGATATCAAACGTGCCTGTTATGCACACTACATATCCAGATAACGCACCATTTTCAATGGTTTCAGCAGAAGTGGCTGAGATGTGTATTGTGTTGTTGGAGTTTTCTAATTTCTGAGCTTGAGTAATAAGGTTTTTGCATCTATCTGAATGGCTAAAGGCGCTGATATTTTTAGCAAGTACCTCGCCTATGCCTTTGATTGATGTTAGCTCGTCGATGGAAAGTGTCTGGATCTTCTTTAAAAAAGTACTGGAGTTCATTATATTCTTTTGAAACGCTTTTGTCCTAACATTGTCAACAACAGTCTGCCTATTGGCTCAAGAATAGGGTACAAAAAGCAAAGAGGTGAATAGATGATTCTCAGACGAAGCACGGAGAGTGCCATAGCGACAGAGGTCCCAACTGGGGATGTTATGGTCGATCCATCTTTATCATCCCACTGAATGCCGACCTCTTTGATAAGTCCACCTTTACGCTTTGTGTCCACGAGTAAATTTATATCAAACGCCATGTTTGCAATAGTCAAATCTGGGATTATTTTCTCCACAATCTCTCTTTTAAAGATTTTAGCTCCGCACTGTGTATCCTCTATGTGTAATCCAAACAGTGTGTTTACTCCCAAATTGAAGCCTGCACTCATTATATTTCTTTTCCAGTGTTTATCACTAACTTTAGAATCTGGCATGTTCCGTGAACCAATCCCACACGAAATAGACGAATTTTCTAACAGAGTATTAAATATTTTTTGAAATTCAATTGGGCTGGTTGAGTTATCAGCATCTGTGTATCCAATATATTTGCCACTAGCAATTTCAAATCCTTTTTTTACAGCACCACCTTTTCCAATTGCTTCTTCAATATTTACTATTTTTAACAATGGAAATGCGACCAAAAAGCCCTCAGCAATATTTTTGGTGTTGTCCCTGCAGCCATTTAAAACTACGATTATTTCAGTGTTAAATTCTGCTATCTCACCAAAAAAACTTAAATAGCTCTTTAGGGTTGGTGCAATACGATACTCTTCGTTGTACGCAGGTATAATGATTGATAGTGTTATCGGGCTACTTACCATAATACAACTAACCTAACAAATATCCATTGTATCGTCAAAATTACTAAAAGTCAAAAAATGAGCTACTTGTATAGCCCAATCTTATTGTTTGATATATTTTGCACTATTCTACAGATTCAGCTTCTTTTTTAACTGGTGTCTTACTCTTGGAAGCTTCGTCAATTGCTGTAGTCTCCTCTTGTGTTATAGTCTCTTCTGGAGCTAAATCTGCTAAAGTCTGAACAGTTTTTCTTGTTTTTACTTTAGTTTTCTTTTCTCCTCCAACTGCTTTTGCTGCACGTGCTTCGAATTTTTCTATTTTTCCTGCAGTGTCAACGCGTGTTTCTTTTCCAGTGTAAAAAGGGTGACAGTTTCCACAGACCTCCAAGGAAAGTGTCTCGACGTCCATTCCAAATGTGTATGTGCTACCACAATTACTACATTTAGCTGTTGCGTTTGGATAAAAAGTGATATTTACGCTCTTGGCCATAATTATAGAATATTCAGAAATGAATAAGTTTCAAATAATAAATAAGGAAAAATATATTATTTCAAATTTATCCACATATAGATTGATATATAACTAACTGGTCGGGGTGCAGGGAATTGAACCCTGTACCTCTTGCTCCCAAAGCAAGCATGCTACCGATGCACCACACCCCGAGTTGAGGAAAGTAAGTGTGGAAATAGTCAGAGTTGTCAAGTACTACTAATATACGGATATATTATTATCTGTTAGGACACAAAAAAACCACCTTTAGGGTGATATTATTTGATACTGGCTATGGCCTACTTTCCCCTGGATATGCATCCTAGTATCATCAGCGTAACTGCGTTTCAAGACTCTGTTCGGAATGGGAAGAGTTGGTACCACAGCACTTGTATAACCAATACATTTAGCAATGGAGATAAACACGATTCTGTCAAGTAAAAAACATCCGGTGACCTGTAAAACTCTATTTTCTGAGGCTTTATCGCAAAAAGCCGTGTTTATAGATTTTGGGTTGGATCTTTAAACCTAAAACTTTTAAACAAACGCGGAGGTTAGTGATTAACAAATCATATCTTTCATCAGCACTTTTGTTGTTCATCTTGCCACCTTCGTTGCGACCCTGAAAATATTCTCGAATATCGTAGAGTGAAGCATTGACATTAGATCTTGGTTGACTATGATAATATCTCCACAGTTCACTCCCAGCATCAAAGACATTTTGAGCCTCAAGGCTAAATTCCAGCGGTTCACTGGGAGCAAAGTTATGTTGGCGATGCTCTGGGAACAAGTCTGGTAATATGTCTAGATCATTCTCCGAACCAATCAGGTCTTGGATTTGGATTGCCAGCGTTGGAGAATCAGAGTCTAAGCCGAGTTCTAATAAAAGTTGGTTTTCTTGTGGCGTTAGTTGGAGAGTGAACATAAGTTAAATTGTTATAGATTTTATTAATTGCTATAGATTTTTTGTTTCTTAACAAGGCTTTTAAGCTTCAATCTGTATGCACCATACTTCAAAATTGAAAATTAAATGCTAATATATTGTTATTAAATGTTATAGATTTTATCTTTTTAATTGATATACACCGTGACTAAGTTTAATGATTGTTTTGTCTACATTTACCATCTTTGGCACAATTACTCTTAGGCTGTTATAATTGGTTTGATATTTGTTTTGAATCTCTTTTATTGTAAATTCCTTCACCCTTTCTTTGTATCTAGTTTTTGCAAAATCTAAAACCAGACTTTTCAAACTCTTCATACTCACGCCAATCAAAGGTTTTTCTACGATCCCATATAGTACAAAAGTTTTGAATTTTAGTGTATTGCCTCTGCCTCTACTTTTGGAGATATAATCAGTAACTTTTTCAAATTCTTCGGTACTTATATCAAGTCCAAACTGATTTTTACCACTAGCTATTTTGTCCAAAATAATAATCTGCTCAAAGTCCATCTCGGCATGTTTATTGTACATATACTTTGCAAAATCCAAATTTTTTATCTTGCCGTTTAGTGTAAAAATAACTTTTTCAATTTGGTTTCCAGTCGTGTTTATTTGTCTTAGTGATATGTCTAGACCTTTAGCAATCTGCAAGGAGTAAATCTTTCGTTTGATACCTCGCCTTTCTCTTTCCATCAAATCAATCGTTTTCAAAAAGCGACATAAGTGAGGATTTTTGTATGGAATATCAACCCCCTCAGACACTACTTTTTCAAAATCTGGAACAAAATACCCAGGATTGTGAATCGCCAGTTCAGACGGAGTGTGACGCACATCTATCCAAAACGGAATTTGCCAATCGCGATGAGCAATGGCATTAACTACAGATTCTTCAAGTGATTTTATTTCGTATTGTTTTTCTGTAGGTCGGAACAAATCTATATCTTCAATGGTGTTATTTCGCTTTTCTATTTCTACGAACAACTTTGGCAAATTCAAAATCCACGGAATTTCAATATCTGACCTTTCTTCAATCTCATTATTTTGATCATCATATAGGTAGTGTATTGTATTTATTTCTGAAGACAAAAACTTGTTACGCAATTCGTATTTACCAAGGAACAAAAAACAAGTAAATGTTAGCTTGCCGTCTAGCATCAAGTCCTCACCAACTAGAATATCTCTGTCAGATTTTTGTGCATGTTCAGGATTTTTTGAGATTAATTTGTGTCTAAACATTTTTAATGCCTCCGCATCCAAATCCTCAATAGTAGCTCCTTCACATATCTGTGCAGACCAGTCAGGAGTTTGCACAATGCATTTATTTATAATTTCTTCTGTGATATCTTTGTTACTCGCTCCAACTCTTTTTCAAAAAGTGTTTTTATAACTATTTTTATTAGTTGAACCCGCCTTAACGGTAATGACTAAAATTCTAAAAGTATCAAGTACAACAATCTCAAAAGAAATTAAAGAGGTTGTCTTTGGCTTAAAATTAATGAATAAATCAGTAATATCAGTCTGACTTTTTTCAGTTATAGTAGTTTTTGATAAAGTTCCATCGTTTTTTATTCCGACCAAGATTTGACCACCATGACTATTAACAAAGGCACAAATTGTCTCACAAATTTCTCTTTTTTCACCAGTAGATTCTTTGAATTCTAAAGTTTGCGACTCTTGGTCTTTAATTAGATTTTTCAATTCAATTTCGGTCATAAACACATTTTACTTATTTAATTTGCTCAAGATACTCTTCAAAAGCATTTTTTGATCTTCGGTCAGCGGAGTTTTTGAGCTTCGTTTCTTCTCTTTCAGACCCAATTTGCCTTTCATAAAATCAGTCATAAAACTACTAGCAAACTTGTCCCTA
>JAYWFX010000092.1:0-5478 GCA_043778575.1 bacterium
GGCTAAATACTGGATTCATAACGGCTATAATATAGTCAAAAACCCAGTACTGGATATATTTCACTCTCACTGGCACGTGCCGGGGTATATTTCATGGGACGACCAAGTCAAAATCTGGAAAAAGACTACCGATCTGATTGATTTACGATATGCATAGTCAACGGTGGGGAGGAAGTTTTAAGATTAAGTTTTAGCTAGACCACACATAAATAATCAATGAGACTCCTCTCAGTCAAGGTAGAAAAACAGTCCAAAATAAAAATAAAAATAAAATATATATCTGATATTCCAAAAAATCACGAGCCAAAGGGTTTTTCTAAATGGAGGCAAGTTTTGTTTGGTAGTGCTGCATTGATAATTTTACATTTACCACTTTCTAGTAGCGTACTGGCGGAATCGAACAGCAGGATTCAAATAGCTGAAATCAATCCTAACTCTACAAAAACACCTTCATTTGAACAGCAGCAGCGAGTATTTGAATTTCAACCAAAAATGAACAAAACAAAAAGTGGGGACAAGGAAGCAAAACTCCCAATAGACTCAGAATCACTGTCAAACATGAATCCAAGTGCTATTTTGGCTATTAATTTAGGGTTTTTGTTAGAGAGTGCAAAACCACTCAGTGCTGAATATCTAACCATCTCAAGTCTTCATGGGCGTGAAAGCTTTATGACCACCAACGCTGGCATAATCGAAGATACATATAGAAATTATCAGCTCGCAAGAGGGATGTCCAAAACAGATTTACTATCAATCAAGTCAATAACCATAGAACAAACCTACGAGATTTACGTAAAAATGTACTGGAACAAGGTACCCGAACTAAAAACCCTACCACTAGCAATTGCTGCTCAGAGATTTCAAGCAATCATAAATATGGGAGTTGGCAGAGATGGTAGTGACGCTGGTGAACATTGGATCTGGCAACAAGTCAAAACAGATTTTGCAACAGAAAAAAAATTGACTAAAGAAGCTGAGAATTGGTCAAATATGAGTTTGAATGACCAGAAAAGAGTTATTAATTTATACTTGAAGTGGCAATTAGATTATTATAGTGATCTGAGAGTAAAAGGTAATGAGGAAGGAGGACTCAACAACAGAGCACATAAAGCCCACAAATTCGCTTTGTCTATCCTCAACAATCCAAATGAAGTAATCAAAGAGCTAAACGCTAGAAAAATTGACCCTACAACATTAGCAATTGTTTTAGCAGCTATAAAAAAGAACAATCCTCGAGAACCTGTAACTACCCAGATCAGCACAACCCAAGCTACCCCATATTCAGGGCAACTAGCAGATCCAAAAACCGCACTTGAGTCACTCAAACCAAAATAATAATATGCCAGTTGAATCACCAAAAAAACAAAATAATTGGCGAAAATTTCTATTGAGTTGTGTGTTGATGGTGACCACAACTGTAGCATCGATTTCTCCAGCACTTGCTCAAAGCGTAAATCCAATACGTGCTGCTCAGGATCTAGAAAACCAACTGCAGCTAACAACCCAGAAAAGAGTTATGAATTCGATCGGTGAGGATGTCAATGCTACCGTTTTATCAGGCGGATCAGCAGCATATTTAAACCAAGCAGTACGGCTCGATGGTGAAAACAGACAGGGTTATGATAAAAAAACGAGAAATGGGGTTTGTGCTGCTACATCTATCACTATGATTTTGGGGGTATTGTATCCTGATGACCAAAGATTCAGCGATGAAGGTGCTACCTCAACTATCCTAAAAATAAATGAGTTCGTCCGCTTTGGTGACACGAATCAAAGTGCTAGCCCAGATGGTGTTGCTCATGCCCTAAGAAAACTAGGAGTGGATTTTAAACGATACGACAATGACAGGGTGACTCCAGAAATAATCAAAAAAAATATTGATGCAGGTAACCCAGTGATTTTAGGCTATCAGCGAAACAGATGGTATAGGGAAAAAGGTAGTTCAAGCTACACTCAAGATGAAAAGCCACTCAATCATTATGCAGTCATTATCGGTTATGGGACTGACGCCGTGGGGAGACTTTATATCGTCGTCAATGATCCTTGGAGTAACACTGAAGAAAATAAAGGGTATGGTAGCCCAGAACCATCATCTGGAAATGGTGCTGTCTATCTGTTTCCAAATCCTAGTGGACATTCGAGTGCACCACGCCCAGAAGAAAAAACCCTAGGTGAAATCTTTGATCCAGTGGCTTTTGTGATTATTAAAGATGATAAGGGTACGACTAGATCACACAGACTCATACCACAAAAAGCACCAAAAATCTAGTTATTTTCTTGAGGTAATTTTGACTGGCTCGACAGCTACCGTAAAATATAAACCTAAGCCCTCAAATGATTTGAGAATATCTATATAGATCTCATGTTGAACCCGAGCATAATCATCATATTTATCACTCTCTACATAAAAAACTACCTCGTATTTGATCTTGGTTTCGGTGAGTTCTTTGATAACTGCTCTATCTAGTGTCGCTAATTTTTTTACACTGATGATTTCTGTGATAGTCTCAATAATTTTCTCGTGTACAGAAGCTGAATTAAAATACTCTAACCCAAACTCAAATCGCACCCTCCTCCTCTCCAATAATTTAAAATTGTGTATACGAACCGTAGTCAGTTCACGATTTGGGATGACAATCTCTTCTCCGAGAAGTGACCGAAGCCTAGTAGATCTCAGACCAATTCGAATAACTGTACCGCCATCCTCTTTTGTTTCTATAAAATCCCCAACCTCAAATGGCTTATCTAAATAAATACTAAATGAGGCTATAATATCAGACAGTACACTCTGCATAGCAAATCCAACAGCTATACCTGTGACTCCAAATGCAGTGATAATCCCAGCTAAATTTCCTCCCGGATATAAATATGGCAGGACTGAGGCAAAGACCATAATCCACAAAACTACCCTCGAGACACTATACAAAAAATGCCCCGCCGCAGGATCAAAAGAACGACTAGAATCTACATAATTTCTCCTGAGTACGGCAACTATCAAGTACTCTAAAATCTCCTGCAGCATCAAAATCACAAAATAACTCAAAGACAATATTACACACCTTCCAACCCACTGATACACTAAATCTGGTATATCAAACACTCTGCTAACCGCAAAAATACCCAGCGTCTGATAAAAAAATATGTTTAGATGACCTGATATTCGTAGCACTAGATCGGTGATTTTTTGATGATTGATTTTTAATAGTACCTGTTTGGTCAGTTTTACTATTCCAAGCGATACAATCTGAGCACCAAAAAACACAATCAATCCCAGCAATATTTGGCGAAGCTGAGAGTTTGGAGATATTTTTTCTAGTAGCATTAACAATTCTGTCATACTAGCTCATACTCACCACTATCACACCAATTCGTCAATCAGCCTAGTCAAATTCCAATCTTTTTCTGTGATTATATTTCCCTCATCATGAGTAGTGGTGGTGATTATTACCCTACCCCAAGTAAACCAGATTTCGGGATGATGACCAACCCTCTCTGCAATCTCACTGACTTTATTTACAAACTCTAAAGCCTCTACAAAATTGTTAAAGGCAAATTCTCTGGTTAGTTTATTTTCTTTTTGGTACCACATACTATTTATTACATTTAAAACATTAAGCTCATTTATCTTATTAAAAACATACCGCCTAAAACTAAAAACAAAATAGTTATTGCAATGTGTAATAAACTTAACTTTCTAGAAGTATTTCTATATAAAAAATAGTAAATGGCATTTACCACTGCCACCGTAAATACAAACGTTGTTAGGTTAAAAAATTGAGAAAACATGGGTTTACCAATACCAGTAATTTCTGCGTCGTTTCTAGCTATATCAGAAAATAGGGAAAGTGCGTACCAACCTACAGTTATACCTGCAAAGATAAAATAGTTTCTTGTGTAATGAAGCTTAGCCATAACTAATTTATTCTAGTTATAGAACTGTATTTGATCTCTCAGCATACTCGTGTTAGGTGTAAAGACACCGCATGCGGTTAGCCTACCCCAACCTATAATCATCTTTTGATTTGAGTATCCATACCTTCGTGCAGAAACTCCGTTTGACCATTTTACTGCACATTCAGTGGCAATACTCCAACCATCTACTGTATTAGCTCTGTATCCATTTATATAGAATGAGAAATCGCAGGGGTCATTTCCTGATCTTTCGCCATCACTGTTTGCGAGTCGTCCAACCCAGTCAGCTTTTCTACCAGAGTAATTTTTGTAGCTATAGCTAACCCAATCAGGAAAATTTGTTTCGTATTCACAACTTTCCCACCATGCTGCTTCAGCGGTTATACCGTCGATATTTTTTGAATCTTTGTCTGTTGCTATTTTATTTAGTTTTAGAATTTTATCATTGTTCGTAACGAATTTCTCCAACTGGTTTTGTTGTAGTTCAGATAAATTATACACAGAATAATCTTTGCCAAAATTAGCCATAACGTACTTACCGATAATTTGACTTATTTTAATCATCGCTTTTTTCTGCTTGATATTAATACTTGCTGATAGATCAACACTATTTTCATACACTGCAAGATATTCTAAAGTGTTTAACTTCTTTACAGTGGATATTTGGTCTTCAACCCCCTTTCTACCACCAACAAACTCTTGTGATACATTTAGCTTACTCCCAATGTCTCGTATGTTAGACTGATATTTTAGTTTTTTAACTTCGCTTTTTTCATTAATTTCTAGAATATTTTCGTTTAGTGTTTTCTCCTCTTCAGATTTATTTATTGTGTTAGCCGCCAAACTCGAAATGTTTCCCGAGAATAATAGACAGGCTAAAAGTGTAAATGGAACAAAATTTCTTAGATTTGGAGCATTCAGTAATGTTGGTTTCTTAAACATGGGCAAGGTCTTAAAATCTATAGGTGTTTTGTCAAGTTTGGTATTTTCAAATGGAAGTCAATATCTGGTTACTCTATCTGCATCTAACCCATCTATTTTCTCCTATTGATTGAGCAAGCCCCCCTAGCTCTAACATGGTCAAGTGCATAGAAACTTCGACACTGTTTATCTGAGTCTTTTGGGATAGCATGTCTGTATTAATTGGTTCAAAGTCTAAATGAGTGTAGATTAGCTTTTCCTGATCTGATCCAAACAAGATCTGCTGAGTTGGTGTGGTACTCATCTTTTGAAGGCCCATTAATTGGAAGATGTCCTCAGCCTCAGTTACAATACTAGCACCATCTTTTAACAGCTGAATGTTTCCCGCAAAACCTTTGTCTAAAATCGATGCTGGAGTAGTTGCCACAGCTTTCCCCAGATCGCGAGCTAGACCCGCTGTGATGAGTGTACCAGATTTGTGTCCAGCCTGCACCACCCAAGTCAGTTCAGTAAGGGCAGCCAAGATCCTATTTCTCTGAGGAAATGAATATATAGTTGCTTTAGTTAGTGGAGAGTACTCAGAAATGACAATCCCTCCAGACTGGATAATACGGCTTTTTAGGTTTGTATGTTGAGTTGGATAAA
>JAYWFX010000093.1:0-5476 GCA_043778575.1 bacterium
GTATCTTTTTTTTGTGGTTCAGTCAGAATATGGTCTTTTGGGAAATCCGTTGGCAGACAATCACTTACTTGATCAACAAATTTGATATTGGTATTGATCCAGATTGATTCTTTTGGAAAAAAGGAAATGAGGCGATTGTAGGTTTTAGTCAGAAAACTCTCCTCGTCGATCAAAGGAACAAATTGTTTTGGTCGGTTTGAAGTGGAAAATGGCCAAAGTCGGGTACCGGTACCACCCGCATTGATAATTATTTGCATAACAAAAGAACCCTTGAGTAAGGGAAATTTGTCAAATCTAGGTATTTGGATGTTTAGCTATTCACAACTGTGATACTTGGACTCAATGATGAAGCAAGATGAAGTGAAATGATAAATTTCTTTTTGATAACTTCTGGCTTGATCTTTTCTACAGCTTCGAGTGCAGCTCTGACATTTTGAACAATAGTATCTACACTAAAGTTTTTGTTTATTTTGCCACATGGGATATGTACATTTCCTGTCTTGTCATTTTTAAAGTCTACTTTTCCAGCCTTGATTTCCTTTACCATTTCCTCGATATTATCGCCGACGGTTCCAGATTTAGGACTAGGCATAACTCCGCGTGTACCGAGAAGTCTAGCAATCACAGGAATCTTTTTCATCATAGCTGGTTCAGCGATAGCCACGTCAAAATTTACTGTTTGAGACTCCTTGAGCTGGTTGATGAGTTCATCTCCACCTACAATATCTGCTCCACACGCCTTTGCTTTTTCTACATTTTCAGGACTGACAAAAGCTGCAACGATAATCTTTTTACCGAGACCATTTGGTAATACTACATTTCCACGAACCAGTTGATCGCTCTTTGTGGGATTGATGTTGAGTTTCAAATGAAGTTCAACCATGGCTCCATCTTTGAAATTTGGCTGCTCCAGTGCAAACAGTGTCTCTACTGCCTGCTGAATATTCATGGTTTCTGATTTTCCTAATGCTTTCTTGATAATTGCTTGGTTAGCTCGGTATTTTTTTGATGACATAATATGTGGTGATAATGAATATAATAATTCTCCCAATTTTTTCTACTATCTTCTTATCTGGATTCTACTGTTGTTTCTCCTATTCGGTGACTCTGACTCCCATACTTCTGCAGGTTCCCTCAACCATTTTCATAGCCATGTCGACACTGTAGCAGTTTAAATCTACCATTTTCTTTTCAGCAACCGACTTGAGCTGATCTCTGGTGATAACACCGACTTTAGTTCTGAGTGGATCACCTGAACCTGTAGTGATTCCGATTGCCTGTTTGACGAGCTCGGATACAGCTGGAGTTTTTAGTTCAAAACTGAAGCTACGATCCTCGAACACAGTGACCACAGCAGGAACACCTCCAGTCATGCCGTTGGTTTTTTCGTTGAAATCCTTGCAGAACTGCATCAAGTTAATACCTTGTGGACCGAGTGTAGATCCGACAGGAGGTGCAGGATTAGCTTTTCCAGCCTGAATTACGAGTTTGATAACTGCTTTGATTTTTTTTGTAGGTGCAGCCATAATAAAATAGTTTATTGGTGTTTATATAATAATGTTTACAGATATTTTACTAAAGGTAGAAGCAGTAGTAACAGCCCCCGAATATTGATTGCAAAACCAGATAATTGTCAAGAATGTCCACTCACAACACAAAATCCACTTTTCCCCATCAAACATTTGCCAACTCTGTTTTTTAAGACTATTATCCTTAGTACTAAACAAAACTTTATGTCAGAAAAAATCACAGGAATTATCAAAAAGGGGGGGGGGCGACTAGAAAAAAATGAGTTGGGGGAAGCTCTCAGAAATACCAAAGAAATCGCAGCTACGACAAAAGAAATGTGGACACGAAAAGAGTATATCAAAAAGGTTGCAGAGAGCTTTTTACAATCGATACAAAGAGATGATGTAGATACTAATAAACTATTAACTGAATTACTTACAACTCTGAAAGTATTTAGTATAAACCCAACTGTAGATAGTCTTAGTATAAAGGGCAGATTAGAAGTATTAAGAGAAATTAAAAAAGGACTTGCTACCAACCCTCCTACATGGCGTGATAAGTATAATCAAATAAATATAAGAATAGATCAGATACTCAGCGACCCAACACTACTTTATACTCGAGTAGAAAAAGCTAGTGAAGCCCTTGTCAATTTTTTATCTAGAGACATCACACCGAAAAATTTGGATATTCCACTACAGCTAGCAGCACTTGCAATTGTTAGAGGATCTATCCACCCAGATGCAAGTGAGATAGATGCTGGAAAAGCATTGCATAATTTGACAGCAGATATCATTGTCAGTGAGCGTGAGGTCAAAAAGGTCTTACCAACATCACCAGAAGAAATACTGGCTAATTTAACTGAAAATGCTAGTAGAGCTGCAGGTGCAGTTGGAGAAGGTGTGATTTTTGGAGTAAATCAACTTGGGCAAGGAACTGGGATGATTGTAGATTCAGTCCAGACAGGTTACTCTCAGGGATTAAAAGCAAATCAAAATAGTAATTCAAACTAAAAACTTATTTAGCTTGTTCATTTTTTACTACGTACCCGCACACGCTTTTATCTAGTGAGCAGCCCATAAATGCTTTTCCTCTAAAGGCTTTACGCATCACCAACACTCCCTGTTTTTCATTTTTTCTACCATCTTCGATGCATTTTGGGCATACACCATAGTTTACGTCTGTGACTGTGTGTTTGTTTCCAACCATATAGTCTGCACAGGCGATATACGGTTTTAGACTTGATTTAGATACTCGAACTACTAGAGGTTTTTTGCATATTTCGCACAGTCTACCGTTGAGTTGTGGGACAAAGTTTTCTTGGGCACTAGCAAAAGCCGCTGCGTACTCTTTAAAATTCTTTGGGAAAATATGCTCCTTGGCGGACAAGCACTGAAAATACTCACCAAACCTACCAATCTTGAGCTCCATCGCCGAATCACATGTAGGACAGGTTACGTCAGTCTCGCTAGATTTATACTTTTGCTTATTATCTTTTAGCTCCAGACTCTTGCTCTCCACTTGTGTTTTGAAGTCTGACCAAAAACCAGACAAAACTCGTATATAGTTATTTTCACCACGGGAAATTTCATCGAGCTGATCCTCCATATTTGCTGTGAGTTTACTACTCGTCACCTGCTCAAAGTTTTCACTCAAGAGTTGATTAATTTTCATCCCCAGTGCTGTAGGCTGCATGACATTCTTTTCGTCACTGACATATTCACGATCATGAAGAGTCGATATGATGCTAGCGTAAGTAGACGGGCGACCTATACCCAATTCCTCCAGTTTTTTGATCAAAGATGCGGGTGAATACCGTGATAGTGGTTTAGTAGTTTTTTGATTGTAGATGAGTTCGTGCAAAAACAGATTCTGACCCTTTTGCAATAAAATATCCTTATGGGTATTCACCTCTTCACCAGTAAGTGCCTTGAATCCGATATGAACAGTCCATGCCACAGAACCATTAAACCCATCTTTTCTGTCATTTTCCAGCTCAAACGAAAACCTCTCACGTACCTCATCCGTCATCTGAGAAGCTACCGTTTGTTTCCAGATCAGCTCATATAGTTTGTGCATTCTGGGCTCCAGTTTACTCTTTAATTGGTCAGGGGTGAGTGCTATATTTGTCGGGCGAATAGCCTCATGAGCTTCTTGGGCATTTCTAGATTTTGACTTGTAGTACTTTGGCTTTTCAGGTAGATACTCAGGAAAACGCCCTGTGATATATTTTCTAGCGGCCGTAATAGCATCATTGCTGAGATTTACGCTATCGGTTCGCATATAGGTTATCAATGCAGTTGGGCTACCATCAATATCAACTCCTTCGTAGAGTTTTTGAGCAATTCCCATGGTGACTTTTGGGGTCATACCCAGACGACTACTAGCTGCTTGCTGGAGAGATGAGGTAATAAATGGTGGTCTAGTGGTAGTTTTTTCTGTCTTTTGGGCGATACTTGCCACTACAAATTGTGGGAAATTTTTGAGATTGTCCAAGACTTGGTATACATGATCTTTAGATTCGAGTCGCTCGGGGAGTTTGCTACCTTTGATTTTGACTAGTCTGAGAACCATGTCCGAGTCTTTTTTCTTTTCTTGTTGTGATTCACTGTTTTCTTTAGACAACAAATTCATCGTCTCACTGGCAACCAAAGTTTTTTTGTCATCAAACACTCCGCTAATCTCCCAAAACTCTTCGGGTTTAAAACCCAGTATCTCTATCTCTCGCTCACATATCAAATGCAGTGCGGGCGTCTGCACCCTACCCGCAGACAGTTTGTAATTTCCCATTACGTTCCATAAAACTGGTGAGAGTTTGTATCCGACAATTTTATCTAAAACCTGACGTGTCTTTTGAGCCTCAACCAAATCCATATCTAGGGGTCGAGTATTCTCTAGGGCGTGTTCTATGGCTGTCTTGGTAATTTCATGAAACACCAATCTTTGGACTTTTGATTTGTCTTTAACCCCTAAAACCTCTGCTAAATGCCAAGAAATAGCCTCACCCTCTCGGTCTTCATCAGTAGCAAACAGGATTTGATCTTTATTTTCTTTGGCTAGTTTCTTGAGTTCTGACACAACCTTTTTTTTATCTTCATCAATCACATAAAATGGAGTAAAATCGTTTTCAATATCGACTCCATTTATCTCTAACGATCTACCATCTTTAGTTTTTTTGTCATCGCTGAGTGCTCTAATATGACCCACACTAGCCTTTACATCATATTTTGACCCAACAATTTTAGATATAGTTTTGGCCTTGGCTGGAGACTCTACGATAATAAGCATTACGGTGTTTGTTTCGATTATATAATATATTTATGTCAAGAAGAGGAGGATGAAAATTTGCGTATCAACCTCTCGATATAATCAACTAAAGATGGGGTGAGATTAATAAAAATAGGAAGTACAAAAACAACCAAACTCGCTCGAAGATTAACAAACGATACTCCTATACCAACCAATGCACAAATCAGGGGGGCTGCAGCTCGAATGCGACTTTTGCGGAGCATGGATGGTCTAAAGTTAAAATTTTCAATTTGCATAGATCGAATCGAATATATCTGCATTCCAAGAATCGTAAATCCAAGTAGCAAAATATTAATCCCGTAAACCACATAACTCAGCTGAACATCACTAAACTGACTGATAAGACGAGCTGAAAATGGAACTAAAGAAAGCAAAAAAAGAAACAGAGCATTGTACACAACAAGAGTACGATTGACTGTCTTGGTGAAAAAATGAAAAAGTGTATGATGACTCAGCCAATATAATACAATAATCAAGAAACTAACTATATAACTCAAAAAAGTAGATGTTGTGTTGGTAATTAGATGATTCCAGAGATCATGGTTTGATAGAATCTGATTCTTTATTTCGGGGACTTTTAAATCGAAGACAAGCAGGGTAATGACGATGGCAAATACCCCATCAGACAAATTCTCGAGGCGGGTTTTGTTCATAGTAC
>JAYWFX010000094.1:0-16125 GCA_043778575.1 bacterium
TTAGAAAGTAAATCTGCTTTTGTTGCCTTTTTTCATGTAGGTTTTTCGTATCAGCATTGTCCAGCATATCCAGTATATCCAAAACAAAGATCCTAAACAAATAAACAATGACATCATAACCTCAAAGAACATACACTATTTATCACCCATACTCATTTTCTAGTCAATAATTTCTGGTACTAGCTACATCGTTAGGCTAATTTGCCCCTTCTCGTTTATCGCTAAGACCTTTAGGTTCATAACTTGACCGATGCGAACCAGTTTTTCCATGTCCTTATCTTTTGATTTGAATTGAGAAATATGTATCATACCTTCTTTGTCAGTTCCATTGACTCTTACAAAAGCTCCGTAATTTTCTATCCTAAATACTGTGCCACTAATCTCATCACCTGACTCATACTCCCTGACAAGCTGCGAAATATACTCCAAACAGTCTTTTGCTTTAGACATGTCTTTGCCATAAATAAATGTCTTCCCAGTATTATCTTCGATATCTATCTCCACATCATACTTGGCGATAATGGATTTGATAATCTTACCACTTGGACCAATTACGTCACCAATTTTCTCAAACGGAATAACAGTAGAAAGGACACTTGGAGCAAATTCTGATATGTTTTTTCGAGGTGTATCAATAGTCGCTTGCATGATATCTAAAATATGTAGTCGAGCCGCTTTTGACTGTGCCAGTGCCTGCTTTAGGATATCTACAGTAAGTCCAGCAACTTTATTATCCAGCTGAATTGCTGTAATACCCGTTCTGGTGCCAGTTACCTTGAAATCCATATCACCATAATGATCTTCATCGCCAAGTATATCTGTCAGTACCTTGAATTCACCTGTCTGGCCATCAAGAACTAATCCCATTGCCACGCCGCCAACCATATCCTTGATAGGGACTCCACCCATCATCAGAGAAAGACACGATCCACATGTAGCTGCCATACTTGTAGAGCCATTTGATCCCAGACATTCACTAACTAGTCTCATGGTGTATGGAAACTCCTCCTCAGTAGGTAAAACTGGCAGTAGTGCTTTTTCAGCTAACGCTCCATGACCAATTTCACGCCTTCCAGGGCCATAATATCTGCCCGTCTCACCAACTGAATATGATGGAAAATTGTAGTGATGAATGTAGCGTTTTACCGTCTCATCAAAATCCTCCATATCATCCAGAGTTTGAGCATCTCGCATCGTACCTAACGTTAAAACATTGAGAACCTGAGTTTCACCGCGATTGAACAAACTTGATCCATGTGTGCGAGGTAGCACATCTATCTGACAGCCAATTTCACGAGTTTGATTCAAAGGTCTACCATCTATCCTCTTGTCGCTCTCAAGAATATTTGCGTGGACTACTTTTTTTACCACTTCAAAAAATGATTTGGTGTAATTTTTTTCTACATCAATGACTCGACCTTTATCATCAACTCCTTCGGTCAATTCTGTCAGATGTCTTTTCAAAAGAACTTTGAGGTTGTCTTTTCTGTTATCTTTGTCTACAGCAGTATAGAGAGCATCCTCAATAGCTGATTTTTGACCTGACCAATAATCATAATATTTTGAGTCCAATTCTACTTTTTTTAATTCAACCTGTTTATTTCCGTATTTCTCTGTCACTTTTAGCACAAATTCATCTTGGAAATCTGTCAGCTTTTTGAGTGAAGACTGTGCACTATCCAAAGCGTTGCCAATTGTTTCCTCGTCTATTATTTGAGCACCCGCCTCGACCATCATGATATTCTGACCATCGCCTGAAACAACCAAATCCATGTCAGACTGAGACATCTGAGAGTAGTCGGGAGCTACAATAATCTTAGACCCTAATTCATAATTTTTTAATATTTCATCACGTAACGTCCGAGTATTTGAAGCATAAAATGACTTGAGTTTTTCAGCTAGTTCAGGAGCTATACCTCCAAGCACAGTAAAAATACTTCTAAACTGTTCTTTATCCGTCGTATTTGAGATATCCAAAACCTTGCAACAATCTGCTACAAGAGTATAGACATCATCGGTAAAATCTTTAGTTTCTGATAATACTTGGTGGTCAACCTGAATTTGATCTAGGGTACGCTGAACCAAAATCTCAAGAGAATTCTGACTGATCATACCTATTCTGACACTAGAGACAGTTGACCTAAAATCTTTTATCGCTAATCTCAACGCACTTGAAGCAGCAAGTACAGCTAAAGTATCTGGCGGGTTCACCTCATCCACACTCAATACAGTAATCACTATTTGGACTTCAGTTCTGAGCTCACCGTGAAACAAGGACCTAATTGATCGATCTATCATCCTACCAGCTAAGACAGCATTTTCTGTCGGTCTACCCTCTCGCTTTATGAATCTACTTCCTTTGATTTTTCCAGACGCATACAACCTCTCCTCATATACCACCTGAAGAGGAAAGTAGTCGTTTTGAGTTTCTTTTCCTACCACTACAGCGGCTAGTACAGTTGTCTCTCCCATTTTTGCAAGTACTGAACAATTGGCTTGGGTAGCTAAAAGTCCTGTTTGAAGTGTAATTTTAGAACTAATCTTATCATTGTTAAATTCTAATTCGTGACTGACAGGTACTTTGGTAAACATAGTATAAAGCACAAACCAAACTCATTGTTTAGTCAAACACTACAAAAATTTACACTAGTAAAGCACAGGATCTATTTAAGGTCATATTTTTTAACCAGCTCAGCCACGGTACTTTGAACTTGTTGGACGTGTTTAGAGTAGTTTTGGGTTCGCAGTTCTTCAGTCGCAATCACTGGCTGTTTTGGGTTCGCTTTTTCAGTTTCCAATCGTTTTACCACATAGTCGTAGTCGATGTTTGTATCTCGATTTGTCTCAACTAGCTGTCTAATCAGGTTTTGAGCCAAATCATCACTGATCTTGTTTGGAATCAAAGCTGATTTTGAGCTAACTCGTTTCTGAGAGTCTTTTATCTGCTGAATTACAGTCTCATAGCCTTCTATTTTTGGGTCAACTGCCCTACTTTTTTTTAAAAGATTATCAAAATCAACATTCATCTCTTCGAGTGTGCTACGAGAAAAGTTTACTAGAGTTTTGACGTTGGGACCAATTTGATTATTGCTAGATATCAATGAAAATACTACAAAACCTATAAAACCAAAAAAAACCAGTGCCGACAAATTCTGCTGCAAGAACAATTTGATTTGTACCATATACCACAATTAATACACAAATATTACTGATATTGACAAGCCTAGCAGTCTGTTGTGACATATGTGTGTGAATTACAAGAATGTAAACGTATTCAAATTAATACAAAAAACAGATAAAAAGTCACATTATGACTGGGTGCTACTTGGTGCTGTGGCTATTCTCGTCCTGAGTGGGCTAGCTTTTCTAGCTAGTGTATTATCAGTTTCTGGAGCAGCAGATTTTCAAAGAGATTTTGTGAAGCAAGTTCTATTCGGCGTTGTATTTGGTAGTGTAATTGCATTTGTACTTTCTCTGGTCGACTATCATTTTCTACTAAAACATTCACGGTCTTTTCTCTTTTTAAATATTGGTTTATTAGCTTTCTTAGCTGTTTTCTCCCTCTCAGCAATCATATCCAAAAATTCAGTAAGTTCACTCATTAGTCCACTAGCAAATCTACCCGTTAGACCATCGGCTGCAAATGGTTCGCTCAGATGGATTGATATTGGGGTACGTGGATTTTCAGTAAGTTTCCAACCAAGTGAGGCAGCAAAGCTAGTTCTTTTAATATATTTTGGATCATTCATACAACTATTTGATCACAAAAAAGGCGTTAGTTTCTGGGATCTAAAAAAACCTATATATAGTTTTATTGTCTGTGCTGTGTTGATCTTTTTGCAACCTGATTTGGGAACTGTGTTGATTATATTTACCATATTGTTGTCAGCACTTTGGGTGAGTCGTGTCTCAATAAAGATTTTAGCTCCGTTGATTATTATCGTTGCTATTACTACTTTTTTTCTCATCGCAAATACAGATTATAGAAAAGCTCGAGTTCAAGCCCTGAACGATGGAAATAGTGCGGTCTTGTTTCAGGTCACACAAGTAAAACGTGCAATACAAAACGGTGGTTTGTGGGGGAAAGGCTATGGCAACAGTGAATTCAAAAAAGCTAAGCTTATTCCTTTTGCTAGCACAGATGCAATAATTGGAGTGATAGGTGAAGAAATTGGTTTTGTTTGGACGACAGCATTCCTCAGCCTATATTTGGTTGTTTTTTGGCGAGGAGTAAAAATCTCGCGCGAGGCTCCAGATCTGGGTGGAAAGGCGTTAGCAATTGGAATTGTTGTTTGGATTGTATCTCAGGCTTTTCTCAACCTAGCAGGAATTACTGGATTAGTACCACTCAAAGGTCTACCACTGCCGTTTGTCTCAGGCGGAGGTACCGCACTAGCACTGAACATTATTTCAATTGGTATTCTACTCAATATTAGTAGCCATAAGCTTGATAAACACTCTTGACAAAAGCTCAATTTAATATCCCTTTTAGCGAATGCCTGCAATGTGTGCCCTAACTGGAAAAACCTACAGAAAAGTATTTAAAAGACCCAAGTCAATGCATGCAACTCCGACGAAAGTGAGACCAAATCTGCAAAAAATCCGCATTGGAAACAAACAAATAAAGATCTGTACTAGAGCATTGAGAACTATGAAAAAATATGCAAACGCAGCTAGAAAAAATAACAAAACAGCTGTAAAAGCATAGTATACGTAAAAAAAGATCGATGAAACTAGCGACTGTTTTACATTATTTAGGTATATCTTTATTGGTTTGTGTCGTTTTCGGTGCTGGTTTTTATTTCGGTTACAAAAACTCTGAGTCAAAAAGTATTATAGTTGCATCTGTAAATACTGATAGAGGAAAAATAGTAGAACCATTGAAAGCACGAGAAGTAGACGGTGTTTTTTGGATACAACCGGGCAAAGAGCCTGCATGTCCAGAAAATGCTCCAATCAAGGGAAAATTTGGAACAGATGGATTAAATCAATATTATCTTCCTGAAAATAAGAATTACAACAAAATAAAAACTTCAATTTGTTTTGCTACTGAAGAATTTGCACGCGACAAAGCTGGATTTATCAAAAAGTTTTAGTTGAGGTTGGAAACTATCTCTTTTTATAATACATTTTCTATGCCAAAGATTAGTTCAATTTGTATTTATGTATTGGCATTTCTTCTGCCAGTTCAAACTCTCATTGCACAGTTCAACAACAATATATTACAATTGCCAATTTGGGTAAATTTCTGGAAAGAATTTCTATGTTTAATCATAGTTTTAGACCTTTTAAATCAATACATAAACAAACTAAGGAGAGGTGATTTTTCCCAAATTTCTAGGTGTAATCATTGTTTTCATTTACTACCACTTGTCTTGATAACACTTACAACCCTGATTGGTGCATACTTCACACTATTTACCAACAAAGTGCCATTTACAATATTTATTGTTGGTTTCCGTTTTGATCTATTTTGGCTATGGTTTTTTGCTTATATAGCTACATTTTTGGAGTATTCTGGGAGTAGTAGTTTTACAAAACAATTCAAATTTAAATTTATACTAGCAATCTACGGTGGTTTTTCACTAGTAACTGCAATTTCATTTGCTACGATCGTGCTAGGTCAAAACATTGTGCTGAGTGTATTTGGCTACGGAATATCAAAAATAGGTACATATATAGTTAGTGCTCCTATATGTCATGTTGTAGACTATGGGAGCGAAATATGTAGACTCTCAGGATCATTTTCTACACCCAATCACTTTGCTGGCTATTTGTTTTTAGTAATGCCGGTATTCTTGAGTAATATTCAATCCAAGCAAAAAACTCTACGATACACATCCATTGCTTTTTCGTTCTTTGCGTTGATGTTTATGGTGCTGTCTTTTGCTAGGTTCGCACTGCTCGGCTTAGCAATGTCAGCCACTGTTCTGATAATAAAAGCTGCTATAAAACAGTTTCCAAAACATAAAAAAGTACTCAACCTAGGAATAGTAAGCACTGTTTTTATAGCCTTTATTATTGGTATTATTTTTATAAATATCGACCCTGAAATATCTAAAAAATACCTTCCAAATAGTATTGCAAAACCATCCAGCACTGTAGAGCACTACCGTAGATCATCTGCCAGTATTGATATTTTGTCACAGAAACCTGAAAAACTGATAACAGGATATGGGATTGGGTTGGTAGGGCCAGCTGGAAAACCTGAGTATCTGAATCCGTCTAAAAATTCATTTCGAAATCAGTGGGACTTTATCGCTTACAAATGGTATTTAGTTGGTGAAGATTTGATTATTCCAGAGAATTGGTACTTACAATTAGTTCTTTCTGGTGGTGTATTATATACATTTATGTATCTCATTATGATAGCATACCCGCTAAAACAAAAACATATTATATATAGTTTGGGATTTTTATCAATTATCCTAGGGAATCTATTTTTGCATATCTGGGAGAATCAAACAATTACGATATACTGGAGTTTGCTGTTTATTTACACTAAGTTACCGAGTCATTTTGGAAAACAAATACACACCTAAAATGCCACACACAACCATCAGAAGTACAAAGAATATTGGTAGAATAGACAATGCTTGCCGATTTTTCATATAATTGTTATCACTTTCTGGCTCTCTCATAATAGTGTTTGTGGTGGTAATATTATAATGATTATTGTGGTGGGAACAATGAGGCTTTCAATCTAAAATCTGGAGCGGAAATACCTGGTACCCAAGGGGCAGCATCACCAAACTGAAAATAAATCAACCCATACAGCAAACTATATTTTTGCTTATCTTCGATAGTTTTATACATACCTTTTATCCACTGTTCTTTGTATTCGTCAGTGCCAGCGACCCCTAATTCAGCTAGATAAATAGGTTTGTTGAATTTTTTTACACGATTATACTTCTGGTTAAATATATCAAAGAATGATTGAGTGTAACCCAAGGTTTTTTTCTCATACTCAGCATACCCATACAGTGACAAACCAATTGAATCTACATACTGGGGATCAGGGTAATACTTGTCGAGACCCTCATTCCCCCCTGGAGACCACATAAAATTGATTTTCTTGTTTTTGAGAACATTTCTACAGGTACCTACCCAATATTGGTATGCCTCTATAAACCCCTGAGTGTCTTTGCTCGCCCACGGATATCTCGAAGATCCAGCATAATCCATTTCATGACCCCAACGAAAAATCATTGGTACGTTTTTTTCATCAGCGACTTTACACATACTTTCAATGGTGCTTTTATAGTCACCAGATACAATATCCTTGAATAAAGTATCACCTTTTTGAGTAAATGACCACGGCTCTATAGTTATCAGAGGTTCACGCTTGTGGACGAGAATTTTATCAATCTCAGTATTGAGATCAAGTGTATCGTCTCTTTTCCAAGCGATAAAGGAATGCTCTATAGCAACATTATTTTTATTTTCAAAAGTTTTCTCCGAATCTGCGACTCCATACTCAATTTCACGTGGTAAAACAGTGGCTGCTTTAGGTGTTGTAATGTACTGAATACTGAGTGCTATTATGGCAAACAAGATTATAAATGATACTAAATAAACAATTTTATTCCATTTCATGACACTCCAAATTTCTACTGTTTTGACGAAAGTGTCAAATGATGTGACAATACCTGCATAGGTTTGAACTACCTGAGCGACCAGCAAGTCAAACTATCTTTACAGGTTGTCAAAACGTCCGCAGATCAAAAACAAAAATAAGTTATGATACTTCCTCACCATACTCAATATTCAAAATACGTCTATGTAATAAATCATCCGAATTGGCTCAGATTCAGATATCTCTTATCGTTGATAGCTTTTCTGATGACA
Organism: bacterium; assembly: GCA_043778575.1. Classification (GTDB taxonomy): domain Bacteria; phylum Patescibacteriota; class JACMRA01; order JACMRA01; family JACMRA01; genus JAYWFX01. The sequence goes on from JAYWFX010000094.1 coordinate 7,849, forward strand.
ATTATCGGTAACTATTATTTTCTCTCATCAAATATTTTTATCTCTCTCACGTTTGGGACATTGTTTGTTTTTTTGACGACATATTTTGTCATGAATTATGGAATTATCCTCACTGGATATAAAAAATTTGATGTAGAGCGACATAATAAAATCAGAAACAACTACTGGGCTCATAACCCAGAAAAAAGTGTAGACATATTTTTACCAATTTGCGGCGAAGACATCGATGTGTTACGTAATACTTGGGAAGGGGTCAAAAATCTGAAATACTATACATACCAAGTATATGTGTTGGATGACAAAGGCACAGATGATTACAAAAACCTTGCAAAAGAATTTGGGTTCAACTACCTATCTAGACCAAATAAAGGAGAGATGAAAAAAGCAGGGAATTTAAAATATGGATTCCACAACTCAAAAGGTGATTACATTACTATTTTTGATGCGGATTTCCGTCCACATCCTGATTTTTTGTTTGAATTAGTACCGTACATGTCTAATGAGAAATATGGCATCATTCAGAGTCCACAATATTTTGCATATCCAGAGTCTTTACATGATGAAAATTATGTAGAATATGGAGCTGGAGTTGTCCAAGAAGATTTTTACAAAATAGTTCAAAAGGCAAGAAACAAATATAACGGTGCAATTTGTGTCGGATCAAATGCTTTGTATCGTAGATCGGCTCTAGAATTAATTGGAGGTACAGCCCAAGTAGAGCACTCCGAAGATGTACGTACTGGCTTTAGGTTGTGGGGTGAAGGTTATGCTACACACTATGTTCCTCTTGTTCTCGCGGCGGGTCTGTGCCCTGATAATTACATTGCATTTTTCAAACAACAAAATCGTTGGTGCTCGGGGAGTATGGATTTGCTGAGATCAAAAGAATTCTGGAAAACCAAGATGCCATTTATGATGAGGATGTGTTTCGTATCTGGAATGACCTATTATATCTCACAATTTGTGTATTTTTTCTTGCCACTACAAATTTATTTGGTATTATGGATCAATGGGGATAGTGCTAGTCCTTGGTATATCTTGTGGTTTTTACCAGCTATTCTCAACGGATACTTTCTGTTTCCAAACTTTAGAACCGCACGATTTAAGTATGGAGGTAGGTTTGTGTTTACAACTCAGAGATATATTTTTGCATTTACAGTGATTTACACTCTCATATTAGGCAAGACTTTGGGATGGACAGCTAGTGGTGATAAACAAAAAAAGGATAACGCTTTTTCCAACCTAATTAACTTCAGTTTGTTTTACTCGGCAGGATTGTCAATCTTGGCTGGTCTAAGCTTTTATTTTGGAAAGATAGATCTACAAAGAGTAAATAGCTGGTTTACATATTACTGGGTGTTTTTTGCTATAGTATCAAACGGATCTTGGGGAATTCTCAGCAAGAGACTACTTTATAAGGAAAGAATTAAAAACAGTTCGTCAGCTGCATATCACCCTGGAATCCTGACATTTAATCATTTTGTCGATGCTATTACTTTTGCAGTTATCCTAACGGTCGTCGGGGGTCTTACGTTTTTTGTAGTCAGTCGCTACCGATAATTGTTTAGTTTATAGTGTCCAGTTTATTTGGTGAGTAAATTTTGAGTATTAGTCCAAGTTGCTATTCGTTTTATTTCTTCTGCTACTTGCGGTGTGGCTTTTTTAGCTAATTTTCCAGTATTATCAGTAGGGATGATATCGTATTTTACATTAAATTCAGGTTTTTTGAGTTTTTGACTTTGAATTTGCTGTAAACATGTGTCTTGAAATGATCGACACTCTTTGGCTATTTTAGAAAGCCTTTGCATATTTTCATCATTCTTGATTTCCATACTCATATCGAGTGCAATTCCCCGTGTAGTAGCACCAGATTGCTGATCAAATATAAAATTTCCTAGCGAATAGACAATTAGTTTTCCATTATAAACATCAGTGTCTTGCACTACATGGACGTGATCACCAATTACAGCATCAGCCCCAGCATCAATGTACTGCCTAGCAAAATCTCGCTGTAGCCCGTCAGCTATAGTCCTGTATTCGGCTCCTTGGTGAGGAAAAACAAAGGTAGGCAAATACTTGGCATAGTCTGATATTATAGCTATCTCATCATCCAGAGGTAGTTTAAAAACGTTATGAAAACCACACATTGCGATTGGTACATCTATCTTTTGCTTCTTGTCAGTAATCGTAACTACCTCACAAATGTCTTTTTTCTGTGCATTATCATAATGACCAAAATACTGAATATTGTGTAAATCCATATTTTGCTTTGTTTTGGCAAATCCGTTAAAAACCTTGTCATTGTATTTCTCCATGTTATCAGTGTGGTTATTTGCTAAAGTAAATATATCAAACCATTTTGCAGCATCAGACATGTATGAGCTATTACAATTGAAAGAAAGGGTTGCTTCTTGGGTTGGAGAATCAATATTTTCATTGGTCACTGGGCATTCCATATCTGCAATCCAAGCATCGTATTTTTCCTTTTGAAATTCTGATAATCCAGAAAATGGGTATGCAGTTTTTAGTGGAGACACTTGAGACCAATCGTGTATATATCTACCCCAAAACACATCTCCAAAAAAAAGTGTCCTCAGATTTAATGTGTTAGGAGGAATAGGTATCTCTGTGTGAGTTTCTAATTTTGTTTCTGGCTGTACCTCCATTTTTCGATCTGCTTGATTGGTTGAAACTGTATTTACGGTCTTGTTGCTATTAAAACTCGTAGATGCAATTAGATAAAATGCTCCAAATGTCAGCTCGATAACTGAGAGAACTACACATATCGGTATAAATGATCGATTAAATACAGCAGTAATTTTACTAAACATATCATTGATTTAAACAACTAGAACCTGACAAAGACCTTTTACTTCAAAGGATTTATCCGTATTCCCCTCCAGATCACTATGCCATTTTACCTCAACACATAACTTATTCCAGTCTATCACCTTTATGACTTCTTGAACTAGATCTGCATCCTCAACCTCGATTATTTGCCATCTCATTGCCACACTCTGGGCTGGTCTATATCCCTGCTTCTTTCGATAATCTTGCACAGCACGCTCAAAATCTCTGGTATATCCGAGTACTTGCAGCTCATGATCCACAACCAAATCTATCTTGAGCTTTCCGCTATCGCCTGCGTACTCCCAAAGCTCCCCTTCAGTAAGTGACAAATCCTTGTCGAGTAAATTGCACTCAGATTTTATGACCTCAAGCAAATTATATTCAAAAGACAATTCACTTGGATCTGCAAAAAGTGGTTGGCGTACTCTGATCTGATTTTGCTTTCTAACCGAATGAATTTCACTTACCATTTCACGAATTTTATTCATCTGCTGCAGGATTTCGTTTTGTTTTGCGGTAATAGCTGTTAAGTTTGGTATATCAGTCAAATGAACAGATTGTATATCATTTTCAGTTTTTATCTGAGCCCAGATTTTTTCAGAATTGAATGGCTGAAGACTGGCTGTAACTATACTGAACAAATGTAAAGTCTGCCGTAAACAACGAACCACCTCTGATCCATGAGTGTCCAGAATATCCTTTGAGCGTCTGATATACCAAGTAGACAAATCTTGGATATATGGAATGATGAGTTTTGAAGCCTCAATAAGATTGTAGTTTTGTAGATACTGATCTATTTTGTAGGCATAATCTAATGTGTATGTCTGCCACCATTGATTGAGAGGGTGAGAAAAGTGCATCAGTTTAAGCGGATGTGAAGGGTGTACAAAATCTAACTGATTTCTACTAGCATGGTTAAAGCTATCCTCCTCCACACTCTCCTCAGCTGTAGGATTATACAATCCACTAGAGAACAAAAACTCGACATACTTGAGACTATTTGATAGTAATAGTGTAGAATCACGAAACACAGTAATCACATCTCGATCACGCATACTAACCGTCTCACCATTGAAATATGGACCAGAGGTAAAATATAATCGAATAGCATCACTACCCACTTTTTCTAGTAATTGATGAGGATCTGAATCATAGTTTTTCTTTGATTTACTGAGTTTTTTATTGTCATTTCCCAGTAAAGTTCCGTGGACATGAACATGTTTAAACGCTTCTCTACCAAAAATAGCAGTTGATAGGATATGCATCGCATGAAACCATCCTCGAATCTGCCCTTCGTATTCGACAATATAATCAGCAGGGTTTTGTTTTTCTACAATTTCTTTGTTTTCAAATGGATAATGCATTGAGGCAAATGGCATAGATCCGCTCTCAACCCAACAATCAATTACATCATTGATACGTGTGTATACGTTACCAATTTCGTCTTTTAGCAGAATCTCATCAATAAAAGGTCTATGCAAATCAAGCGGCTTTATATGACCTTCAGCAATATACTCATTTATATCTAGTCTGACTGACTTGTAAAAATAAAATATTCTGGAGTTCTTCTTTGAGTCAGGATGTAGAGCATACAACCAAGTCGTCCACAACCGCTGCTCTTCGGGAGTAAAAATAATTTGAACTGTGCTATATTTTTCAAAAAGGGAATAAATTTCACCTAGTATTTTGTCGGCAAATTCAGCAAACCGAGTAATCGACATACCCTTCTCTTTTCTCAAATCAGTCAGGTGTCGACTTCGGTGCTGGGTGGCAATAATCCCAAGCGGCAACTTACTCTGCACATCAGATATAATTACAGTCTTACCTACTTGGTAAAAATCTGGATTGAGATCTCGTGTATTGAGGAGTTTGTAAATTGGGTTAATCGAATATTGTGAGAGCTTTTCAATGGAATCAATAAAGATAGTTTTTTTTGTGTCTTCAGTTTGCCAAATAGGTAGCGGCGTACCCCAATATCGATTTCGTGAAATACACCAATCTGGAGCACTTTCTAATCCAAGTTTAAATCTGCCATCCTTTATATGTTGAGGTCTCCAATCTATGCTCTGGTTTGTTTGCAGTGATTTATCGAGTATCTTTGTCTCTCCTATATACCAGTTTTCTTTTGCTAAATAATAAACTTTTTTATTGTCTCGATTGTAGATTGGGTATTTGTGTGTGTATCGTATTTTCGAGAATAACTGCTGCTTCTTTTCTAAAATATCTACAATTAAATCATTTGAGGCTGTAAACTTTTTACCAGAAACTGCGATCAAATCATCACTGAGATTCATCTGCATTTCTCCAAAATCATTCAAACAGCTAACGACTGGCAAATTTCGCTCTTTTCTAATTTGGAAATCCTCAGCACCATATGCTGGAGCAACATGCAGAACTCCAGTACCCTCTACATCTGTGACAAATTCAGACGTGTACACTTTGTATACATTGGCTTTCTCTTCATATGATTCTGTTTTTAGATCAACATCAAATAAAGGAGTATATTCTAGACCTTGTAAATCTGCTCCAGTGAATCCAACAATCTTTACTATATCGACACCAATTTTTGAAAAATATTCGCTGCTATCTGTGATTTTACTCAGTGCCTCCTCCAGATGTGCAGAATTAATTGTGTTTTCATGTAGCTGTAAACTCAGGACTGGAATAGCTCTGTTTTCAGCCAAAATTACTATTTCTGAGGTTTTTGACAAATAATACATCGAATATTCTATATCTGACCCCACAGCTAAAGCTACATTTGCCGGCAAAGTCCATGGAGTAGTAGTCCAAGTAAGTAAACTAATATCATAGTTGTTCTGGAGCACCGTTTTTATTTTCTGAAGTATATCCAGATTTTCATTGACGATTTCCAGTTGGTTTTGAAGGTGGCTAAGCTCCTCGCCAGCCTCTAGATTGGTTTGAAAATTATGCCATTCAATCCCTTTAAATTCTGCCCTACCACCCTGAAGCATTTCACCAAGATTGAGACCCTTTGAGCGATTATCCAATTTTTCGAGTGTTCTAATCCTCTTTTCCATATCAAATTTGAGTCGTTGCTGTTCAGAAAAGTTGAAATTAACCTCCTCCAAAATCTTTGTGCTGAGCTTTTTTACAGAATTTGGCTTGACTTTAAACCTGACTACGGGGGTTTGGAGTGTGTCATTTTGATATATTATATCATCAGAAACCTCCAAATGAGACAGAGTAGCACCCATGGTTGGCGAATATAGACTGACTCGGTAATCCTTGTAGAGTAGTTTTTTATCCCAGAGTTGACCGAGTCCCCACCAGACCGACTCCATATAATCATTGTCCATAGTCCGGTACTGATCATCCATATCCACCCAACGACCACTTCGCTGTACCAATTCACGCCAAGAATTATCAGTTTTCATGATATTTTGACGACACATTTCATTAAATTTCTCAATTCCAACCTCGTTTTCAATCTGCCTCTTGTCGTATATTCCTAATTCTTTTTGGACTAAACTTTCTATTGGCAAACCATGGCAATCCCAACCCCATCGTCGAGGTGCAAATTTTCCTTTTTGTGTCCAATATCGTGGAAAAATATCTTTAGGGTAGCCAGTAGATACATGTCCAAAGTGAGCTTCACCTGTAGGAAATGGTGGGCCATCGAGAAATACAAACGGTTCAGCACTTCGACGATTTTCTAGGCTTTTCTCAAAAATTGCATTATCTTTCCAAAATTTCAATACATCTTGTTCACTATTGAGCATACTTGAACGTAATAATGCTGAGTTTGTGAGTATTTTGTCAAATACTATGCTAATGTGACTAGGGTATATTTCGTCGCAAAAGTATGCATAAACTCTGTCTTACTAAAACTATCCTCCACTACTCCATTTTGACTCAAGCGATTACTGATCATGGAAATGGTGTCTTCGAATACAAAATAAAAACCTAGATGACGCATACCTCTCGTTTTGGATAATTCCAATGTGTCACCAAAGAAGATCACACCACACTGTGAGTTGAGTAGTTGATTCAGATCATTTAACCTGCTCAGGAAACCTAACTCTAGTGACTTGTCTAGTTTTTTCATGGTTTGTATTGTTGGAGTATACTGTTTAATAACTGACGAGTAAATAACACCTCCCTCACATAGTTTTTTCAGAATAAACCAGACAAACTGAAAACAATCAAAATAACATTCGCGGTCTATGTCAGGTATGACCATGATTTCCTGAGTAAAAAAATCTGTATACCTCAAATCTAATCGTTGTTTTTGATGAATATATGGCAATTTGTATTTAGAATCACAATAAAACCTACAAATCTGAAGTAATTCGTCAAAAACTGAGCTAAAATTCACTCCAAATAATCGGACTTCGGCATCAAATAAATCTATTTGCATGGTCACTCTTTAATTTCTTTGAGTAACTCATACTTGGCAGCTCGTTCCTCTGCTAGTAGTGTGCTGAGTTCAATTTCAGGCTTGTAGTACCCTCCCTGTTCTAAAGCTTCTTTTACCTCGTCTAGCACTAGTTTATTCCTTTCAATCAAATGCGACTGTTTACCTGAAACATTTTTTTCCTTTGTATCAATCACCTCACCTTCAACCGCATTGACGCTCACTTCATTTTGCTTGATTTGCATTATCCCGCCGTTTATCAAGACTATTATTTTTTCAGACTTTTCATCAACCACCTCAGCTAGGCACACATCTAAGGTGACAATTGTATCCTCATGATCAGCTAAAATGGTTATATCACCATCTGTTGCCCTGACCAACAGACTCTCAGCATCAACTTCGAGTAATGAACTATCAGGAGTTCTAATTGTCAGATGAAATAATGGCATTAGTTAAAATTTGTTTTGAGTAAATTAGCTCTTTTTTTGGATTGAATCTATGTTTCCAATGAGGTAAAAGGCACTTTCAGGATATTCATCAAACTCACCAGCTAATATACGTTTGAACCCGGAAACTGTCTCTGAAATCTTTACAAAACTACCCAGATTTCCAGTGAACTGCTCAGCTACATGAAATGGTTGAGTCAAAAATCTCTGAAGCTTTCTGGCACGCAGCACCACCATCCTATCCTCATCTGATAGTTCATCAATACCTAAAATAGCAATAATGTCTTTGAGTTCTTTGTATCTTTGGAGAGTTTTGATCACCTGGGTAGCTACGTCATAATGTTCTTTTCCTACAATTTCTGGAGCAAGTGCTGATGATCTAGAGACAAGTGGATCAACAGCTGGATACAATCCCTGTTCTGACAAACTTCTCTCTAGTACAATAGTAGAATCCAAATGGGCAAAAGCTGTTACTGGCGCTGGATCAGTATAATCATCAGCGGGTACAAAAATTGCTTGGACAGAAGTCACAGATCCTTTGGTTGTAGATGTAATACGCTCTTGGAGCTTACCCATTTCTTCGGCTAGATTTGGTTGGTATCCTAC
>JAYWFX010000095.1:0-15999 GCA_043778575.1 bacterium
TATGTGGCAAAGATCCACATTTCCCCCAATGGGCAGACACAGCTCAGCTAGATTACTCACAGCAAGTCACCCGTCAATTCATGCAAAATCAGCTACTAAATATAGTAAATCTGTGCGATGGAGTTCGTTGTGATATGAGTATGTTGGTCATCAAAGATGTGTTTATGCAGACATGGAAAGATATGCTCACTGACGAGAACATTGTAGCTTGGCATGACGATTTTTGGATAGAGACAATCTCGCTCATCCGTATCAGTTATCCAAAATTTTGCTGTATTGCTGAGGTATATTGGGGTTTGGAGGAGAGACTGCTGACATTGGGGTTTGATTATGTGTACGACAAAGAGTTTTTGGATACTGTTCTGAAAAAAGATTTAACACAGGTGGTTGATTATGTTTCAAGTCGAGATATGAGGCAAAGATTGGTTTTTTTGGAAAATCATGACGAGGATAGAATTACTAGTAGACTAGCAGGCAATGATTTGTATCAGGCAATATTAATCCACAATCAAATGCCAATAAAACTATTTCAGCACGGTCAGCTTGAAGGGCAAACTCATAGATTTCCCGTTCAGTTGAAATCCACAAATTTCTCTAAATTGGGTACGGACTCAACTCGTTTGTACAATTCACTATTTACCCTTGCCTAAGTGTAAAATCTGCACTACAGTGAGGGCAATAGGAGTCTCTCCAAAATAAAAACAAAAACATTATGTCATCGCTACGAGTACTCATGTATGGTTGGGAGTTTCCCCCGCATAACACAGGTGGACTTGGTGTTGCGTGTCATGGCATGACCAAAGAGATGAGTGGTCATGATGATTTAGATGTCACACTAGTTTTGCCAAAGGGTATGGACTTTGACGGGCAGACAACTCCAAACAAAATAATCTTTTCACCAAACAAAAAATCTATCAAAGTACGTAGTTTTGACACTTGGCTAGATCCGTATTCAAACGAAAAATCCTATCAAGAATATATTACAAATCTCGACGAGCCAGTAGAGTATCAAACACTTCATGATGCTGTTATGGGATATGCAAATGTAGCCGAAGAAATTGTCCAAACCGAAGATTTTGATTTGATACATGGTCACGACTGGCTGACATTTCCAGCCTGCATAAAAACCAAACAATTATCTGATAAACCAATGGTAGCACACGTCCATGCCACCGAGATAGACCGCACAGGCAGCCATGGTGACAAAAGAATCTTTGAGATTGAAAAACATGGTATGCAAGAGGCTGACGAGGTAGTATGTGTTTCTGATTACACACGCAAAACGGTCATCAGTGAGTATGATATAGACTCCAGAAAAGTATCTGTGGTTCACAATGGAATTGATAAAAACGAAACGGAATTTGATGACCAAAACCAATTATATCAACAACTCAACCAATACAAAGAAGCTGGGTACCAAATTGTACTTTTTGTTGGTAGGTTGACTTTCCAAAAGGGTGTAGACTATTTACTTCATGCGGCCAAAAAAGTGCTGTCACAAAACTCTAAAACTATGTTTGTCGTAGTTGGCAAAGGTGATATGGAAAAAAAACTCATTGAGATAGCTAGCCATTTAAAAATTAGTGACAGAGTTATGTTTCCGGGATGGACACAAGGAGAAAACCTACGTGCTCTATATACTCTTGCGGATGTGTTTATTATGCCTTCTGTTTCTGAGCCGTTTGGTCTGGTTGCACTTGAGGCAGCTTATCATAATACCCCTCTTATTTTGAGTAAAAATTCTGGAGTTTGTGAGGTTCTCAATCACGCTCTCAAGATAGATTTCTGGGACATTGATAAAACCGCGGAATATATTGTGGGTGTCCTCAACTATCCTACTCTGAAGAGGGCACTTATGGAGCTATCATTTCGTGAACTATCTCGGACGGGTTGGGGAGAGCCAGTCAATAAACTCAAACACATTTACAATAAACTCATTCATTTAGATTAATTTTTATGCCCGCTATTTGCTTCTATTTTCAGGTTCACCAACCGCGTCGTGTAAAACATTACAGTGTGTTTGACATTGGTCGTGATCATGATTATTTTGATGCAAAACACAAAGATACTGATAATTATGCAATTTTAAACAAGGTATCCTCAAAGTGTTATCTGCCTACAAATGAGTTACTGCTACAGCTGCTTACAGAGTTCGAGGATTTCAAGGTTTCATTTTCACTTTCGGGTATTTTTTTAGAGCAGATTGAAGTCGATTTTCCTGAAGTTTTAGAGTCGTTTCAGAAGTTGGTAGCCACAGGTAGGGCAGAGATATTGGCCGAAACATACTATCATTCTTTGGCTTTTTTGTATTCCCGAGACGAGTTTGTGAAACAGGTTGAGCTACATAGTCAGATAATTGAACGATTGTTTTGGGTAAAGCCAGTTGTATTTCGAAATACCGAGCTAATCTACAATAACAATCTAGCTCACGTCGTAGAGGATCTGGGATATACTGGGATAATCACAGAGGGAGTGGATAGAGTTCTTGGATGGCGAAATAGCAATTTTTTGTACAAACCACTCGGCTCTGAAACTATTAAAGTTTTGCTTAAGAATTATCAATTATCTGATGACATAGCTTTTCGATTTTCAAACAGAGGTTGGGCTGAGTATCCACTAACAGCTGATAAATTTACTACTTGGGTCAACCAAATAAATGGAAATGGCGAGCTACTTAACTTGTTTATGGATTATGAGACATTTGGAGAACATCAGTGGGAGGATAGTGGTATTTTTGACTTTTTACGAGCATTGCCTGGTGAAATTTTGAAGCACAATGGAAACACGTTTACTACCCCATCTGAGGCTGTAAAAAACCTCAAAGTTAAGGACGAGCTAGATATGACAGAATTTGTATCTTGGGCTGATAGTGAGAGAGATCTTTCAGCTTGGAGGTCAAATGATTTACAGCACGAATCCCTTGAAAAGATTTACTCATTAGAAGTACGAATAAAAGAAACTCAAGATTCAAAACTGCTGGAGGATTGGCGTAGATTTACTACCTCAGACCATTTTTATTATATGTGTACCAAATACTGGAGTGATGGAGATGTGCACAAGTATTTTTCTCCGTATGAAAGTCCATTTGATGCCTTTTTGTATTACATGAATGCACTCAAGGATTTGGAGCTTAGGCTAGATCTCATAACACACAGCACCTAAAACAAAAAAATCAAACACAAACCGAATTACAATTACAAAAAACCAAAACCAAAAATTACTATATTATGTCTATCGCATTTATTTGTCTGGAATACGGACTCTCTTCAAATATGAAAACGTACGCTGGTGGTCTGGGTATCCTAGCGGGTGATATCATGAAAAGTGCTACTGATCTCAACATGGATTTTTATGGCATTGGTCTGCTGTACACGAAAGGGTATTTAAAACAAGGTATTGATGCACACTCAAATTATCAAACCGAGCAGACAGATGAATGGGATATAACCAAACACCTACGCTTATCAGACAAGCAATTCTCACTCAAACTGCGGGATCGAACAATTCAAACCCGTGTCTGGATATATGATGTAAAAAGTGAATTTGGAAAGGTAAATCAAGTATATTTTTTGGATACTGATTTTGGTGACAATCATGAGCTTGACCGCAGTATATGCCACACACTGTATTCACCTGATGCAGATATCCGCCTAATGCAAGAGTTACTACTTGGGTTCGGAGGAGTTGAGATTATGAAGCAGTTTGATTTGCTCGAAGACACAGATAAAATACATCTCAATGAGAGTAACGTAGCGTTTATCGTACCAGCACTTCATGAGATATACGGTGATTCAATCAAAGAAAAGCTTGTGTTTACAACTCATACACCAATCAAAGCAGGTCATAAAAAATACGAAAGACACTTCTTGGAGGAGCGAATTAGTGATGAGCTGATGAAAAAAATTGATGCTATTTCTGGTCCGTATCCGCTCAATCTAACTGAGTTTTGTCTATACTGGGCTGATTTTACCAATGGAGTCTCTCGAAAGCATAGCTTAGTCACTAAGGAAATGTATCCGGGTAGACATGTAGAGTATGTCACCAATGGTGTGCATCATCTTAGCTGGACGACATCTCACACCCAAAACCTCTTTGATAGATATTTGCCTGAGTGGCGTCAGAACCCTTTTGAACTTCATAATGTTCCAGAGATTGAGGATGAAGATATTTTTGCTACACATAGATTAAATAAGCTGGAACTCATAGAATTTGTAAAAACTCGTGCTGGAATTACATTAAACGAGGATATGTTTACTATTGGTTTTGCTCGCAGAGCTGATGGCTATAAGCGTCATGATTTTTTGTTGTATGATATAGATCTACTCAAATCTATTGCCGAAAAATTTGATGGATTACAGGTGATTTATGCTGGCAAAGCCTATTTTGGTGGAGGCGGACAACAATCAAGTATAGCTCATATCAATCATATAGCTCAGCAAAGTTTAGGTGATAAATTGCGAATTGTTTTTATACCAGATTATTCTATGGATGTCAGTTTAAAAATGGTATCTGGATGCGATGTTTGGCTCAATAATCCACAAAAACCACTAGAAGCCTGTGGTACCAGTGGTATGAAAGCTGCCCTCAATGGTGTGCCAAACTTTTCAGTGTTAGATGGTTGGTGGTCAGAAGGATGGGTCGAAAATGAGACTGGCTGGAATATCGGTGATGACAACCGCGAGTCTACAGTTCAGCAAATGAACGAGTATGATGAGCTTGCTACAGTATACAAGAAACTAGAAGAGGTAATCATGCCAAAATACTACTACGACACAAAAGACTGGTACCGCATCATGAAACACGCAGTTGCTTTAAACGGTAGTTATTTTCATGGAACCAGAATGATGGAAGAGTACAGTGCAAAAGCCTACCAAAGCTAGAATTACACATTTCTGATTTCGATTATTTCACTACCAATACAAACATACAGAGTTTTTATGTTTTTCTCTGCAGTTCCCATATAGCTTCGCCCGTTATTAAAGTAGAGTTTGTCGTCTGCAATATATCCTTTGACTGCGGTATTTTTCCTGAGTTTGATTTTTAGTGATATGAGTTTGGTTAGGCTAAAGAGTTGATTAAACCTCTCTCGAAACAAAACAAGGGTCATGATTATGACTACAATATAACCGTATTTAATCTGTATGGTGACAGAAATGTGTATCAAAACAAGATTTATAGCTAGGAAAAAAAGTAGAAACAACAGTCTTGAGTAAACCGCTTTGGTAATAATCTGTTGTATTTCAACTTGCGACTTTTTGTTTTGGATAAGCATATAATTTCTGTTAAAGATTCGTCCTAGTATCACATTACACCAAACCTAATGTCAACATAACAGCGAAATTCTTGTATAGATTGTTTTGACAGTAGGATAAATTTAGAATATTTTTTATCATCTGTATGACAACAACTTTACCTGTTTTGAGCAGGGAATACATTAGAAAAGCCACGGAGTTTATTCATAGCAATCCTCATCAAACGGCTCCTGTTTTAGATCAGATATTTGCAAATGGATTGTTGTATTTAGGTGACTATGGTACTAATCGTCTTGTTGAGCGTGTTCTTTTGCATGGTGGAGCAAGTTCAGCTAGCCTATTGGTTCAGCACCTAGATAGTTTTAAACCTGCCCACGACAATGACTATACACAGCGAGATCTTATCGTTGGAATTTTGAAATATAAAAACGATACTGAGACGATTGAAAGGTTGTTTCACTGGTTCCCGCAACTTCTTCAGCACAAGGACACAATAAAGCTACTACCTGTATCTAGTGCCACTGAAATTAAATTACATAAAAAGCTTTTGGAGATAATCTTGACTTTACCAGTATACACTGAGTCTCAAATAGATGACTATGTATTCTCTCTTTGTGTTTGCTCAAACAATGCCCTACCTGATCTTTTGGACGAGCTAACCTCACTATTTTCTAGGTTAAATCTCAAGAAAGTCGTGGAATATTTTTGTGAAAGACAGTTACTATTAGATGTTTTTCGGACTCGAATTCCAGCTCTGGTATTTTGCAAAGATTCTACTCGCTTCTCAGATATACTTTTGCGAACTTTTCCAGATCAGTATGTATCCATAGTATTGTCTTACTTAGAGACGCCATTTGCTGAATCATACCAAGTGAAAGAAATGCTGCAGGAGTGTCCAAAAAAACACCTCAATCAAGATAACTGGGATGTATTCGTGAGAACCATGGAGCAGAGAAATATATTCGAGTATCTTCCAGAAAAAGCAGTTCTCGGCTTATTTCAAAATCCAAATCTATCGATAGACCAGATTATTAACTCAGAAAAGAGTTTCAAACTCTATCGAAGCGTAGTGAATTATCTACAATATATTATAGATCAGTTTATAAATGCCAACCAAAAAGTACTGGTAATGGGTATTTTGAATAGAGTAATCGCAGACCCAAACTATCTACAGATAGAAGACAAAGAAAAACTAGTAGTGATTCGCATTCTTTCCAAGGTTGATCCAACTCAGGAAGTTCACAACACCAAACTTCTTTTACTGACAAAACAAGTCTTTATTGATGGAGTGTATGGCGAAGATTTGATTGCTCATTTTGACCGATTTTATACCTCTTCAACTATCGCAGAACAGCTGCTAGAAAACTTATTTAGTTTGCCAGTGTTTCCGTACAGAGACTGCAACTTCTTAGTATCACTATTTGCATCAGTTGATTCGAGCCTGTTCTCACTACAATTACTCACAAAATTATCTCACTATTTTAGTTATGAATATCAGCTTGAGGACATGTTTTTACTGTTAGCCAAAAAACAAATTCATAATTTTGCATTTTTATACACTAAGCACAATAAACAGCTCTCAAAATCATTTTCAAAATACTCAACAAAGGCGAAAGAAATTCGAAAAATCTGCTGGCGACAACTTGGTTTTTTAGACCGATTCAAATGCTTGCTTCCGTGGTAAATTTTTAGATTTATCCTACCACACCTATCCTACCACATCTATGCTGGCGACATCCTTTAATCGAATTGATTCAAGAGTATCAGGATTATAGGAGTTGTACAGCAATGCTATGAGTTGCTCTGTCCCCAGCATGTCTACTTTTAGATCTAATCCTCCCATTCTGGATGAAACTTGGTCAATCCTGCTCATCAATAATTTTCTGTTTCTCACAAAGTCCTCTTGTTTCTGCTTGATGATTCGGGTAGGGTTCAAGGCACGGAAAAATCTGCCAAAAATTCCATCCTTTATGCTGATAGGTTCATAGCCAGCGATGATATAAAAATGCTTGTCCATAATATTTACCTCATGAAGCATCTCTTTGATATACTCAATATATTCTTGCATTTTTACTCGAAGCAAATCGTTTTCTTGCTGATCCTCTAGTTGTCTGAGTTTTTCTATATACGGATTTAGATCGAGGCGTCTGCTTTGTACTAGGATTTGGATTGGGAAATCAAGCGAGTTCAAGATACCTTGAAATGTGCCTATGATGACTTCCTGTTCATTGCTGCTTTTCAGAGCAAAATTCGCTGAAGATACAGCAATAACAGATCTCATCTGACCCTCGCGAAGTATCACAACACCATCACGAATTTCACTTACTTCCACAAACCCTAACGTGGAGGTTTTAGAGCTGGATTTAGGGGATTTTTTAGGTTGAGCCATTTACTATATATTTTAAAGATTAATCTGAGTTTTTTTGATCGTAACTCAATCTTATTCTTTTGACAATCCTTTCCACATCAATTATGATAGTGCCATTGTTAAATTTGTTCATTCTACAATAAAACTCAAACAATATTACTATATTATTATGGCTCAAGATCCTTTACAGCAAAACCAGTCGTTTTATCCTCAAGAAACAAATCCCTACCTCCAGCCAAACACCCAACCAGCATCTCCTAGTATAGACTATGATCAACCACAGTTTGATTCTTATCCTCAGTCTAGTGACTATGCAAACACCTCAACTGACGCACAATATCCACCTGTTCAGTACCCAAACTCTACAACTGATTTTGCACCTGACTTCAACAATCCTAATCTGATGACATCCAGTTCGATTTCTCCAGAAAATATGCTACCCCAACAAGGTCTTGCGGCTGAGGAGATACCAAATACTTTTGAGACAAAGACCAATAACAAACTAGTCATGGTTTTGGGTATTATACTGGTAGTAGGTCTGTTGATCGCTACTGGAATTTTAGTGTATTTAAACTTTTTCAGAAATCAACCAACCACACCACAAAACAACACTTCTCAGGTGAGTCAAAATCAACCAACCAACAACAACACAGACAACAAGACTACCGAAGAACCCAAGGCTGTCGATGTAAAGATGACAGGAGGTGAAAACACACCAGCTACACTTTCACGTAAAAACAATGCCTCTACAGCCAGTAAAGATTGGTTAAAGATATCTTTTGTTAGTCCAGATGTGGATAAAGACGGAAACTGTACTGTCCAAACCAAATGCGGCGATACTGCAGACTATGATAATGATGGCCTAACTACTGTCGAAGAATATAACTTTGGAACCGATCCACTTGTTTCAGATACAGATACAGATGGTATCTCGGATGGAAACGAAGTTTTTGTATACTATACAAATCCTACAAAAGCAGACAGTGATGCTGATACCTTTAAAGACGGTGCTGAACTAACAAATTGCTACGATCCATCTACAACCCCAGCAGTATCTAAAGATAAAATGACTGTAGCTAGATTAGCTCAGATCTCAGATTCTGTTGCTCTCAAACCACTGAAAGATGATACTATTAAAACTCTAAAATCATCTGGGGCAACCAGCTCTGACCTAGCTAAAGGTTATATTTCAGCAAAGTGTACTCCTCCAGCACCTACTCCTACAACCACTGCAACAGGAACCACAACCACTAGCAAATAGTCTGTTATGTAATACATGCTCTTGACAGCTCTAAAAACCTTGACCTAAAAACAATAGATGTGGGTGTGTAGCTCAGCGGTTAGAGCACCGATCTTATAAGTCGGTGGTCGCGGGTTCAAATCCCGCCATACCCACCATTAAATAGTATAAAATAAAAGTGCAAAACTAAATTCCACAATACGTGGTATTTTTTATTGCTTGAGTATTGACATCAGATAATATATTGCATCAGATAATCACATTAATTATATTCGTAGTAAAACTTCAATTTAAACCTACAATTTGTGCCACACTTTCATTTAGACAAAGAAATTTGGGACAAACCAGCGTTCCCAAAAAAAGTTACTCCAGATGAAGATATTATCTTGGTTGTTCGTGAAGATGTTTTGGTGCTAGTATTTAATTTTATAGGGTTCTTTGCTGCTTTTGTAGTACTTTTATTTATTAGAATATTTTTTGCAGGATCCGAAAACAGTATTTATTTAGGATTATTTGATACGATTATGTATGGTCTCAACGTCATTTTTCTGACCATATTTATGATTCAATTTCACAATTACTATTTGTCACTACAGATTTTGACTAATAAGCGATTGATTGATATTGATCAAAACGGTATTTTCAGAAGGCAAGTAAACGAGATTGCTATCGAAAAAATAGAAAACGTAAACTATAAACAATCATTTATGGGTGTAGTGTTTAATTATGGAAATGTCATTGTCGATACTGCTGGTGTCGCAAGTTTAAATAACGAAAAGACAAATGAAGATGCGATAAATGGTTTTGTGTTTAATAACGTACCTGAACCTAGAGATATTATGCAGACTGTCACTGAAGTGTATCAAAGAGCTAAAGAAGCTGACAAGCATGAGCAAGCCCGACTCAACGCTAAATATATGCATGAGGAATATTCTAAACCCGTCACTATCTCACCCAATCCAGAATCCATGACTGTGCAGCAAAAATCCTAGCACAAACAAACATATATAACCAATAAATAACATGTAGCGTGTCAGTGTGTTCTTGTATGCAAATTCAGATATGACGAAAATAAAGGGAAAACTTTGTAATATATATCGATCAATTGACGCTGTACTTGCTGAAAGCATGGGAATAATCCACATCCCCCAACTAAACATCAAATCAAACCATCGCTTCTTCCATATCAACAAAATTGTCCCTGTGATTGCTATCAAAAAAGGAAACCACAGTAAATAAACGAGACGAAAGTTGTTGTTGTAAAAATGAAAACCCGTTTGCTGGATAAAACTATCCCATCCACCTGTGTTTACCCCTGGTACAATTTCAATTTTCTCTACGTTTGGTGTGTCATAATATCCTGCTTTTCCTTGCAACTCTTCTACTACAGTAGAAAACCAGTTTGACCCACGATTCCTTCCGTAGAATTCCTTTTGCGATTTAAAATATAAAAAGAAATTACCAAATTCAAACTGATAGTATACAAATGTTGCTAGCGTACCAATGGCATAAAACAGAAAAGTGGTTGAATTAAAAAATAGTGGGATATACCTGCTGAGGAGTGGTTTTCCCGCTGCTTTTGTCTCAGCTCTTTGGCGTAGAATGTATTTCAACCAAGCAAAAAACCCAAAAGGTATGGCAGTTACTCTCACAAAACCCATGAATAAACCGAGTATATTTGCTTTTGCAGCCCTGTCTCTATTTATTAAATTGAAAATAATAAATACACACGACATAAATATTACCTCAGTATAGTTCAAATGAAAAAAGAATGAAAACGGGAAAAATAAATATGTAAGAGCAATATATCTTTTTAAACCCTCATCTTCTTTGTACTCATCATCTAGATAATATTTTAAACTAAAACACAGAACTATAAAGAACATCAAGTTGATGAAAACTGGCCCATAATATCTAGTATTGATAATACTTTTCACCAATCTGCCAGAATAGTTAAGGAGTGGGAGTCCGGGTAAAAATGACACATAACGGTATTTTTCTGGTTTCTCAGGAGCATCTTTATCTATATAGCCACTATCAGAAATACGAAGATAGTTTGATCCATCATAAACAAAAAAAGCAAATAG
Organism: bacterium; assembly: GCA_043778575.1. GTDB lineage: Bacteria > Patescibacteriota > JACMRA01 > JACMRA01 > JACMRA01 > JAYWFX01. The sequence goes on from JAYWFX010000095.1 coordinate 10,948, forward strand.
ATTCGGATTACCGTTATACTCATTTTTGTATTCTTTGGGTATTGGTACAATCAAAAAACTTAATATGGAAAATAAAATTAACGCTACTTTCAGTAGAACTGAACCAAAAAATATTTGTTTAATTGTCCAAGCTTTGATTGTTTTTATGTTCATATTGTTTAGTGTTAGTTCAATTCAACCTATTTTGCTTTATGAATGAGTAGAAAAAGTGCATCGTTTGTCAAAACTACAGCTGCCACTGTAAACATCATGACATATTTATGATTCCACAGATATATTAGCTTTCCTCTCAGATCAAGTAATTTAAAATTTTCTTCTACACTTAAAAGAAGTCCTACAAATATACTATAACTGTAGGAGAAACACACAAACCAGCAAAACCAAAAATACCCTTTAGCGTTTCCAGCGTTGTTTACAAAGAAAATTGCCACCAGATTTACTAGTATTATCGAAAGATGTGGCATAAACATGAACAAAGGTATGTTTCTCGTTTGATTTGCATCTTTTGATGTTATTCCAAATTTTCCTGCCCGCTTTCCAGTTATAACCTCGTAAAAACCTACTAGACATCCAATAGCAATCCACGGGAACTGAATCATTTGAAATATTATAGTTTCCCAGCTCACTTGCCAAGCCCAAGTTGGTCTCAACTGCCTACTGGATCGTAACCAAATTACATAAACCAAAAACAAAATATTGAGTAGTGCGTATCGAAACAAAAACCCATCCGATTCTACTCCAACCAATGATTCTTTGCTCAGCAGTGTGACGGTTGGTAGTAGTATAGATATGAGAGTAACGATAGATATTACAGGATACCAAAGCTCCCAAATAATAAACTGAAATGCCACACCTGGTTTTAGTCGAAAGAAATATTTAGGAGTAATCATGAATAGTGCTCTGATTCCAATGAGTGACCATTGAAACTCTTGCATGAGACTATCACCAATTCCTATAGCACCGTTGCCGTGAGCAATTGCATTTCGAGCGAATCCACCCTTCCATCCGTGTGCATTCATCAGTAGTGTGGTAGTGTGATCCTCTGCAAATTCTGGGCCTATTCCGCCAATCTCTTTGAGTGCCACTGTACGAAGACTGTAGTGACTACCATAACACATTGGAGCAAAACCGTTATTAGCACCTGATTGAATTGGTCCATGATTCGTTGACTCCCAAAAAGCCCTTGCTCTCACCGTCCATGAATCACTCAAGTTTCCATCAGTGATGCTAGGAGTTGCTACGTAACCTACAGCAGGGTCACTAAATTCCTTCATCACCTCTTTGAGAAAATCTGGTTCTGGTGCGTGATCTGCATCAAATTGAACAACAAAATCATAGTATTTATACCCCCAGTGATCGTAGAAAAATGACAAATTACCTTCTTTACACTTGGCTTTTCTTGGGTGGATTTCTCTGTGATAATTTGGATCGTCCCGTCTGCATGATATTCTTACGTTGTGGTCTCTGCACCAGTGTATTGTCTCTTCACTTGGATCTTCGTCAGCAAGCCAAACATCGTGTCCCCGAGGAAAGTTTTGATTGAGCATGCACTCCATTGTCCTTTGAACGATCTCGAACGGTTCGCTTGGAATTTTGGTAGTAATCATGGCCACTCTACCCTCAGCAATCGGAGTTTTTTCTGTAGATTCTTTCTGTCGTAGTGAAAAGAAAAAGAAATATAAACTCAGCACTGGTAGCCAAAAAATTGATATAGTAGTCAAAATATATCCAGTAGTTGAGAGAGGTATATTGTACAGAAACCACCATACACTAAAATCTACAAAAAACAGTAACCACACAAACACTATGAAATATCCAATTATTTCTTGGAGCTCAGTAAAAACAGGTTTCTTGAAAATTGTCATTTAACCATAATTTATCCTACAAAAAGCTCATTGTCAAAGTTGGGTGTAGGGTGTTGTTTGACATCTCGATGATTGTATGACCTTTTTAATTATGTCACAGTATAGATTATTAGATTGCGGAGATCAAAAGAAAGTTGAGCTTTTCGGTGAACATAAACTCATTAGACCCTGTCCTCAAGCACTCTGGAAGCCCTTTGATAGATCGTTGTGGACAGATGCTCACGCTGAATTTGAACGTGAGGCAAGCGAAAAAGGGAAATGGTCAGGGAAAATACCGGGAAAATGGAATGTGGAGTCTAAAAGCGGTATCAAGTGGGTAATTTGTCCCAATGAGTTTGGTAACGTCGGTGTCTTTACTGAGCACTGGGTGTATGCTACAGATCTCGAAAGTTTTTTTGATAAACAAGAAAAGGTTTTAGATTTGTTTTCTTATTCAGGATCGAATGTTATGAATTTGATTAGGGCAGGGTATAAGGTTACAGCAGTTGATTCTAGCAAGAATGCCATGGATACTTATACAGGAAATATGGATGCGAACGGTTTTGAAAGAGATGGTCAGAGATTGATTCTGGAAGATGCCTATAAATTCATTGCTCGTGAGGTTCGTCGTGGTGCGAAATATGGAAATGTGATAGTGGATGCACCAAGTTTTGGTCGTGGTACAAAGGGGGAGGTATTTAATATAGAGGAGAGTTTTGTAAAGATTTTAGAAACTTGCAAAGAGCTGATTACTGAAGATGGAAAACTAGTTGTCACACTTCATTCCCCGCGTTTTACTCCAGTTAGCCTGCGAGTCCTCTGTAGTCAACTATTTAATGACAAAGAAGTGGAGGTAGAAGAAATTGTGAATCAGTGTGAGAGTGGTGCAGAGTTGCCTAGTGGGTTTTTGGTCAAAGTTTCGTAATACTATTTCTGATGCTTAGTATATCAGATCTTTATGTGGAAACATCTTCAAAAAAACCCATTCTGCAAGGTGTGAACTTAGTTATTCCGGCTGGTGAAATTCATTTATTAGTTGGTAAAAATGGATCTGGGAAAAGTTCTCTCATCAGGACAATTGCTGGGTTAGGTGAGTATATTATTCAGGATGGTCATATCATTTTCAATGACCGAGAACTAAATAAATTCAGCATACAAAGTCGATCTCTGAATGGTATCTTTGCCACATTTCAAGACCCAGTTGATCTGGAAGGAGTAAATCTAGCAGTTTTTCTACGTACTGTTCTAAACGCTCATAGAAAAAACAGAGGTGAAAATGAGATGAGCGGCAAAGATTTTTTAGTTCTCATAAAGCATTGTTTGTCGAGACTGGATCTAAACATTGATTTTATCAAACGTTCTGTTGGTCAGGGGATGAGCGGCGGTGAGAAAAAGTTGTGTCAGATACTTGAGTTATTGATTATTCAGCCAAAACTATGCTTGCTAGATGAAATTGACTCAGGTTTAGATGTAGATAAACTCAAGGTTGTTCAAGACATTATTATCAAAGAGCGAAGTAAAGATCGTAGCTGGTTGATTGTTACACATCATTTTGACAACTGGGTCGGGTTTCCTATTGATCAGGTGAATCATATGGATTCTGGTAAAATTGTCGAATCAGGATCTAGTAAATTACTCAAAAAGCTACAAAAACTAGGTTTCGAGCATGACTAACATCACTGTAAATTCTGGTGAAAAACAATTTTTAGATCTCAGTGACGTCTTAGAATTTGATCTAAATGTTGTTCTCCTCGATAAAAGCATATTCGAGATATGTGGATCTTGGAATTTAAACAAACAATTTCTACGTGGTAAACTAATAGTCATTCATCGTGGTCAAAACTCAATCTCAAAAATTATTTTCAAATCTGTGCTAAACAATCAATCAGTCGTAGATTTAGATTGTTCCATTATCATAGAGAGACAGTCTGATAAATCACTGGCTGACCTTCAGTTTAGGCAGCTAATTATCGACAATCTCAGTAGTGTAAAAACTAAACCAAATCTGTGGATCTATCACGACGATGTAAAATGTAGACACGGTTCAGCAATCTCTGGTGTTTTACCATCTCATTTCGAGTATTTTTTGAGTAGAGGCTTGAGTAAATTAGAATCCCAGAAATTGATAGTGGATGGGTTTTTGGGAAAGAATTAATACTAATTGTTAGCTGGAAGTGTTAGAAGTCAGCTATTGTAATCGCTTCCACAGCTCCATAAATTGTTGTCTCATAAGAAACGTAATTTGGTTATCTCGAATGATTGTCACGAGGTGGTCACGCATGTTCCAAAAAACTATCTCATCATCAAAGATGTTATATAGAAACCATTTGATATCTTTAGCATAACATGTCTGACTTTTGAGATATGGCTTACACTACAGATCTCAGTATCAAGGAATATGAGTTACTCGAACCGCTTCTACCTATCAAACTAAAGACAAGACCTCCTATTTGGTCTAAACATCAAATCCTCAATGGAATATTCTATCAACTTGTTAATGGTTGTAGATGGGTTGATCTACCAAAGGATTTACCACCATCAGGAACAGTGTTCTATTACTTCAACACTTGGAAAAAAGATGGAGTATGGGATGTGGTTTCTCAGAACATATTTGTTGAATCAAGAATCAATCAGGGGAAAAAAAGAAATACCAACACTGCTACTGTGCGACTCACAAGCCGTAGATAATACTGACTCAGCAAGAAACAAAGGATTCTGTTTTTACAAGAACGTAAATGGAATAAAAAGACATACCTGTGTAGATACTCTAGGCAATCTATTGTTTGTAGTATGCACCCCTGCAAATGTGAGCGATGATAGAGGTTTAGTAGAACTACTGAGTCAAAAACAAACACTCACCTACTTTAAATCAAAACCAGTGAATACAAAGAAAATTACCATACTCCTAGATAATGGTTATCACAAAGACTACTTAGAAAAAGAGGTAACAAAAGTATATCCTCAGTACCTAACTAAAATCAGATTCCAAATTACTCCTAAACCCACAGCTGATCCAAATAACAAAGGATTTAAGCCTGTACACAAACGTTGGGTTGTAGAAAGAACCAATAGCTGGTTTGAGAAATGTAGAATACTTCTCAAGAATGTAGAGAGAACCCTCAACTCTTCTATAGCAAAACTACAGATTTGTTCAATCAGACTTCAAGTAAGGTTGTTATCAAGGGGATAGATATCAAATGGTTTCTAT
>JAYWFX010000096.1:0-2051 GCA_043778575.1 bacterium
CCACGGAGTGCTACTGCATCTGGAGTAAATCCAATACCACCTTTTCTCCCTTCGGTTGCGTTTGAATAGTTTCCATATTCATCAAATCCTATTCCCATATATCCTTTGCTGAGACCGGGTACATCGCTTCGTTGGGCATAGCCAAATGATCCGCCGTATCCTCCGATATTAAAAGTGGACTTATTTACGCTACCATCAAACAGGAAAAACCCAATACCGTCTGCACCGGGCTGACTGCCATTGTAGGTCGCATACTCAAATGTGATGCTGACTCCATGATTAGTAGGGAATGGTGTGTCAAAAAAAGCGTATCCAGCTTGATTCTGTTGGTTTTCAGTGAGTCTCAGCCAGCCATTGCCAGCTGTATCAGGTGTCTTGTTTGTGCAAGGATCCGTAGCCCCAGTCTGAGATGCGGTTAGTTTTGAATTAAAATTTCCATTACCGCCTAGTACCCAACCGGGTGCAGTTGCGTTTCTAAAAGTTTCGGAGATCGGAAAACCGTCGAGTGCCTGTACTTGTGGGGTAGGAGAAATAGCAGTGACTAGCAATGATAGAGCTACAAATGTAGTTGTCACTGAGCATACTGCAAATGCTACTTTCTTGAAATTAAGCTGATGAGCTGAATGATTTGCCATAATAGTATATTAGTGGGTTGTATTGGTGGGTTTATATAAACACGTAAACAAAAAAGAAAATTCTAATGGTTGTCAAATTTTTCTGTACAATTTATTAAAAAGTTTATTGTAAAACAGATATACAAAAATTACTACAAAAATAATATTAAAAAATTTACTATAAAATATGCTAGGTTTATCTCAAAAAGAAGTAGAAATTCGTATCAATAATTCTCAGACAAATGCATTTGAAGCTAAAACCAGTCGCTCAATCCAGCAAATTCTCTGGCACAATATTTTTACCCCTATAAACAATTTAGTGTTAGGGATGGGAATTATTTTGCTCTTGTTCAATTTCGGCACGAGAGCTTGGGTGTATATCTCAATCATTTTTGTAAATATTTTATTAGGAGTAGTGCAGGAAATTCGATCAAAAATCGCCTTAGACAAGATAACTCATCTGAGTACTCCGACTGCTGTGGTGGTTCGAGATGGATTGGAGATCACCATACCCTCACCAGATATTGTTTTGGATGATATCGTGAAAATTCAAACTGGCGATGTAGTTCCTGTGGACGGCGTGGTAGTTTCTGGTTGTGCACAAACCAACGAAGCTCTTTTGACAGGTGAATCCAACCTAATCTCAAAGAAACTAGATGATGAGGTGTTGTCTGGGTCATCAGTTATCTCAGGTAGATTGTTTATCACAGCGACTCGAGTAGGTGCATCCAGCATGGCAAATAGCCTGACCACCCAAGCCAAACGCTACAGAGTCACCTATACCAGAACCCAAAAAGATATTAATCGCATTATAGAGGGTGTTTTTGTTTTGGTGTTTGTTTTGTGCTGCGTCTCATTTTTCCGTTCGTGGTCTGGTGGTATTCCTCTTCCTCGAGCCGTGGAGCAGATTGCGGTTATTGTCGGGATTATCCCCAATAGTTTGTTTGTACTCATCGGGCTGAGTTATTCTCTCGGGGCGATTCGGATGTTTCGCCAAAATACACTCGTACAGCAGCTCAACAGCATAGAGTCTCTGAGTAGCCTTGATATACTGTGTTTTGACAAAACGGGCACGATAACCACTGGAAATATGGTGTTTCACCAGCTTGAGACTATGAGTGACAACCTAATTTCAGATGTCTGGGATCAATTAGCTGCATTCTCTCAGGCAGTGACTATAGCCAATCCAACCATGGAAGTCGTCCAGAGAGAGTCTAAACATCTCAATATCCCTCGAAATACATCAAACATCTTAGTCGAAATCCCCTTTTCTTCCCAGTACAAATGGAGCGGTATCACCTTTGAGCCCTCTGAATCACCTATTGTAACGCATCGAACATACATCATGGGTGCACCCGAAATCCTCATGAAGCACGTCGACCCAGCAATCAGCGAGTACCAATCCCGCGGGTTTCGAGTGGTGGTTTTTGCCTCAAG
>JAYWFX010000097.1:0-15687 GCA_043778575.1 bacterium
AAACTACTACGTACCAGCAGGAGTATATACTGTAACCTACACAGCTACAGATACCAAAGGAAACACCACAACACCTCAAAGCTATACTGCAGATATCAAAGACTCAGTGAACTGTAGCTCAACACCTACTCCAAAACCTACACCTACTCCAATCCCAACTCCAAACAATCCAACTCCAAAACCTAATCCAACCACAACCATGACTCCTACAAATACTATCAGAACTGGTGGTACTGGAGATTATGTAAATATTGGTGTTATCATGTTGATTTCTCTTATTGTTGTTGGTTTTGGGGGATATAGCTTGGTCAGAGCTATAAGAAAATAACTAGAATGAATACGTCTATTTCTTTTTTCCTTTTTTTTGTTTTTTCTGATTAGATATATATTTCTGTTTTGCTGTGTTTTCTGAATTTTTAGACACGAACTCGACTTCAGTTATAGGGTTTTGACCTATTATCTTCGATGGTATTTCTGCTGATGTTAAATCGACTAAATCGTTATTTTCAGGATCACTCTCCATCAGCTTTTTTACCAACTCGTTAGTATGAGATTTGTAATATTGAGTAATCACAAACTGTCTGACGAACGCAAGCAATGATACAGTTGTAAAATAGATATTGAGACCAGCTGGCAAATTAAAATTAAAAAAGAATAAAAATGCTGGCATCACATAAATGGTGTTAAACTCCATACTCTTGGTGATAGCTTCGGGGTCAAATGGAGATTCATCAATTTCTTTTCCTGCTTTCTTGGCTTCAAGTTCTTTTTTGGCTTTTTCTGCTATTCTGTCATCATCCATTTTTTTATCAAGTGCAGTTTTTGGTAACCATTTAAAGGTGTACATCCCGTACAAAAACGATAGAAAAGCATTGAGAATCGGTAACCAAATATAGTCTTTGACAGAGGAATTTAGCGGCATAAACCCAAATGCATTTTGCCCAAAACCGGCTCGCGACAAAGACAAGACAAAAGAATACAAATACTCATTTAGATCTTTACCCTCAGTCACTCTCATGATAACAAAATACAGGCCAGATGCAAAAAATATCTGTGCAAACAACACCAAAAAAATTGAGCTATTTTTGATTCCATGTTTTCTATTAAAAGCTATTGTTTCTTTAATAAGTTCCTGCTGATTACCGCCTTTGTATTTTAGCTGAAGAGCCTTCATTTGGGGTTGTAGGTATTTGACCTTTTGACTATTTACATAGCTAGCACCAAATAACGGCCACAGAGACAGGTTCACAATAACAGCTAAAATAACAATTGCATAGCCTGTGTCGCCAGTAAAATGATACAGTGTCTCTAATAAATTGACTTGGGGTTGAAATACCAAATAGCGGTATATATCAGGAAATGGGTTCATGGATTAAAGGTGAAATGGTTGTTTACTGCTCTGCCCTGACTGATTCTGACTGGATCTTTTCAAATAAATTCATAAGTCTTTCGAGCTGTTCATCCTCGCGGTCTACAAAAAACACTACTTTACTCTGTCTAAAAGTCAGTCCATTTTCATATAAATAGTCAGACAAACCGCGGGATACTTTTCGAAGCTTGGTCAGTGTGGTACCTAATTTTCCATCGGTTGTGTTGATACCTACTCTGATAACCTGGTTTTGAGTATCATATGTGACTTTCTTTACATTCCAAAACAATGTCCTGAGTGATTCTTGGCTCAATAAAAACATTGATACGGATAGTACCAGCTGGCGATTTCGCTTTGTTTCGGTCGTTTTTCTATTCTTTTTTCTCGTTACTGTGGCTAATAAATTACTCATAATACAGATAAAATGTGCCTAAATTACCCCCCAATCAATTGAGTATTTTGCAAAGTTGTCAACTTATCTGTCTGTTCTTTGATTTCTCTCGCACGCTCTGTGAGCTGATTTTGTTTTTCAATAACAGTATCAGGGTCTGCGTTTTCTATAAACTTTTGATTTGATAGCTGAGTATTGAGTGCAGATATCTGCTTTTCAAGAGAAATAATTATCTTGTTGGTGCGATTCATTTCGAAAGTAATGTCAGTGATATAGTTCAAAATATCTACAGAAAACTCATAGTGCGACGTCTGAATTCGGTAGCTTTTGGGGTGACTGGAAACTAAACTACACCTACCTGTAAGAGCTATAAAATCAAGGTATTGCGACAGAATAGTATTTTCAGTTTGGATTTCCAGCCTTGTCACAGGATCAATTGCAAACAAACCTCTCAATGAGCGTACTCGAGAAATAAAATCAATAACTATTTCAAACTCAGAACTTTTTTCTAGGTTATCTATTTGTTTGAATATTTCTCGTGACCAGTTCATATCTTTTTCGGTCATAGCCAACAACTGTGATTCACCAAAAAACTGTCGCCACAAAACCTCTGTTTCAAAGGGGCAATACGGAGAGAGAGTCACAATATATTGCCTAAACAGGTCTTTAGCAAATGGGATTTGAGTTGGATCAGTCTTGAGATATTCCACATACCAGTCAGCAAAATAATCCCACAAAAACCTATACAATCCATCAATAGAATGTGCCAAATGATATGTATTCAGGTGATCCTCTAGCTGTTTCTCAAGCTCAACATATTTTTTAACAATCCAGATAGATGCTGAACTGAGTTTAAATTCATAATTGAGTGATATATCGGTCTTCATGGTGCAATTACATGATAGTTCAATCGAGCTGTCAATGGACATATTTACAAAACTTATTTTAATTCATGTAATTCAAAACAATTATCCAGTAAAGTCTCAGTAAACAAACTTTCACTTACCAATTTGCTCTGTGCCAACCTTTACCATTCCAACCAAAAGACTACGCCGTATTAGTATACGGAAAATTATCTCGACTATTTTACTCGCTTTGGTCATCTTCACACTACCAAACGGGTATTTGCTGTGGTCTTTTAAATCTCATTACCAGTCTACTTTGCCAGAGGGATATTCTACAGCCATGGTGCTCGGTGCTGGGATTGTAAACAACTCGAGACCTAGTTTAGTCCTTCAAGAGAGATTAGATACTGCACTGGCACTGTATCGCCAAAATAAAATAAAAACAATCTTAGTTTCAGGTTCAAATCCAGATAGCAACTACAACGAACCAGCGGTGATGAAGAAATATCTACTCAGCCAAGGTGTAAATGATGAACATATTGCTTTGGACTTTGGTGGCAGGAGGACTATTGATAGCTGTTGGAGAGCAAAAAATGTATTTAAGCTAGAAAAAGTGGTGGTAATAACTCAGTACTTTCACCAACCTAGAACCACTTACCTATGTAAAAGTATAGGACTTGATACCTACCCAGTTATTGCTCGGGACTCCAGCACAAACGTGACCTTGACTGGTTTTATCAGAGAATTTCCGTCTGCATGGCAGGCTTTGTGGAATACTCACTCAGACTACAAGCCAACAATCGGAGAGAATGGTAATGAAGAGCGACTAGAATAACCAGAAAATTCAGAAACTAGCTTTTGTACACAGACTAGCACTATCATCTTTTGAAGATTTACACGGGATGTTTTTTTGAGAATTAATCGCACTAGTATAACCAAATTGATATGCAAAGACTATTATGATGGCAAGTACCATAAGTGTCATAAATACAAAAACCACGATGTGAGAGAAATCGATATGTTGCTTCATGGCAGTATAATTTGAATACTATATCTGCAGATACGTCAATATATTTGTCGACCAAAAAACACCCGTATTTGGGTGAAAAAATATTAATGAGTTTACTGGTGCCGGGGAAGGGACTCGAACCCTTACACCATTGCTGATAAGGGATTTTAAGTCCCTCGTGTCTACCATTCCACCACCTCGGCATCGTTGATCTTTTGTATTTTTATAGTGTTTTTCTAACTCTTGTTTACAGAAGTGTTGGTGCCGTCGGAGGGAATCGAACCCTCACATCCTTGCGAATACGGGATTTTGAGTCCCGCGTGTCTACCAATTCCACCACAACGGCATGGAGCGGGTAAGGAGAATCGGACTCCTGCATCAACCTTGGGAAGGTCGTATTCTACCACTAAATTATACCCGCAAAAGGAATTTAGTTGATTAAAAATTATTTGGTGCGGTCGAGAGGACTTGAACCTCCATGCCCGTTTGTATAAGCACTACCACCTCAAGGTAGCGTGTCTACCATTTCACCACGACCGCATTTGATTTACTGCTCACAATCCCAATGTAAAATACTGGTGCCCAAGGAGGGACTTGAACCCTCATATCCTAAGATACCAGTTCCTAAAACTGGCGTGTCTACCATTTCACCACCTGGGCAACACACATATTCATTGTAAAGATTGCAGCTTTGTCAAGAAGATACTCACTACCATTGTCTATTCATCATCTGGACTGACTTTGTTTAGCTCTTCGTTTAGGTTTTGGTACGCCCAAGCCATCGCCACCGCCTTTTGTTTGCTAATCTTTTTAAATTCATCGCTAGGGCTGACTTGGCTTATGATTGTTTTGCGGTGATTCAATAGCTCAAGCAGTTTATCAAAAAGAAAAATATAGGCTTTGTTGCTGTCTGTGTATTTTTTAGGCACTGGTGCTCCTGCTAGCGTATCTTTGAGAGACTGATATCCCTGAATTGCTTTATCAAACTCATCTACTTTAGTATACGAATATATTTTACTAAAACTACCCAGTGAATCATCGGCAGTAAACCCTTCGAGGATCTTTAATCTCACGGTCAGATAATCCAAAACTGTCTGGCGATTCGTATCGACTTCGTTTATTTTGATGTTTTGAGCGTCAGATTTGAGATTTATCAGGCGAGCCTCTTGGTATAGGGTTGGAAAGTCTACACCCTCGTTTGAAGCAGTTGTAAGAGAGTCTTTGAGTTGAGAAATAAAGGCAAAATCCTGCTGTTTGATCTGAAATTTCTTTGGGGTATCGAGGGTTAATCCAGTGAGTGGGCTGATATTTGCATCTACATTTTGCTTATCGTTTCTACCCGAGCATTTTGTAGATTTATCAATTCGGTTTTCACACAGAGTGTCCGCCACGCGAGGGTTTGATCCATACAGATACTCCTGCTTGTTTGACAAACCATCCTCATCTGGATCGGCGGACTCACCAGAAATCAAAGCATTTGCTTGTTCTTCGAGTGAAAAATATCGATCTACCCACGCCTTTGGATACACTGGCAAATCCTCTAGGCTTATTTCCTTGTAGATTGCGTTGTCTGGGCTAAAACCTTTGATTGATTCATTAAATTTTCTCAAGAAATCGTCCTTGGCATCGTTGTTTTTCTTGGTCACCTCTGAGGCACTAGGTTTTTTCCCAGTAAGCTGATCACGAACTGAGGAGTTTGTAGCGATAATCCAACCACCAGTAATCAAAGTCACTGATAAAATGGTACTAAATACAGCAACTGCCTGTTTCTGCCAGAGTTTTAAATGTTGTAAACGAGTAAGTGGATTGGTCATAAATAGTTCGTATAGATAATTTAGAGTTATTACTAGTGGTCTGAATGAAAAAATATCTTTTGTCGAGTTCTGTATTTTACAGGGTACAATTTTCAACCACAATTAGGCACTTTTTTTCCACCTCTTTATACTAAATCACCTACTTTTCAGGCTGATTGTATAGGCGTTTTCACATGTTTCTTGTTTGCAAATATCTCCAGTAAACTGCATCGTGCCAAACTGACGCTGAATTGAGGTTGTGTTACCTAATACCGTTGGTTTGATTTCTATCCATACACTATTGCTTTTGTGCACCATAAAATAGGTATCAGCAATACTCAAAAACTTTGGCGGGATGATATTAATATTAAACTTGTCGGGGATTTTTAGATTAATATTGTAAAAGCTACTAAAGTTCAAATCTTTGAGGGTGAGTTTTTCCTCTATATTATCATGCAAAAATGAAACGGGCATATCATCGGATCGAATATAGTTTCTATCAAATGGATCAACACAAACATCCACGTCATACACACTCGTCGGGCAGATACCAAAATCCTCTGGGGTGATAAATGCACTGACAGGTCGCTTTTCTTTGCTGGCTAGATCACCTTCAAAATAATACTTGAATTTCATATCAAAACTATCTGTATCGCCTGTTTTAGGATCAACTTGGATATTGAGATGATTAAATTGGTTTTTGCAGTGAGCGACAGCATAATCGCCACAGTTGATATTCAGGTTGATTCGATTATTTATATAGGCATCATACACCTCTTGTGGCTTATAATTGTAGATTGTATTCCCCTGCCCGTACAAATTTAGCGGCGGGCCAACCACGTAGTTTTTTTGAAAGTTAGGTATTTTATTCATGTTATCTACCAAGTACACTCTAGTCTCAGTGGTATACATAAAATACTCCTTGCTGCGAAATTTGATCGGCGTTGGCACAGGTCTATACACTGTATGCAAAACCCCATCGACACTAACCTGAGGCTCATACAACGACATAAAATACTCTGTCACAAAATTTCCACGCTTGGTGCGATACCCATCAAATACCCCATCTTTTCGCAATACAAAACTACCCACAGCGTAATACAAACGAAACTCTGAACTCACCCTAACAACTAGATTGATCTGATAAATACGCAATGAAAACAACAAAAACAACAAGATAATTCCGGCTATAAAAATAGGCTGCAGTTTATACAAAATATTTGATATGGATGAAATTAATCGTGTTAAACTATTTTTTATCATATTGTTTGTCGTATTGCATCGATTTGCACTTGATCAAAATATAGCGATTGTTTGGATCTGTATGAACATCTTTGATGATTTCCCCATCTACTTTTGGTGTATATGTATCCATCCAGTACCGCTCAGTCAAGGAGGTGGGGTTCGACCACCACACAGAAAATGATGAGCTTTTAGCCAGTTCCTTTGGTATGCGTATCCACTTAAAGGTTCGCTCGTTCAGTAAATACAGTAGATATGGGCGGGCATGGTATTGACAGGCATCAGTGCGGTAGTTGTTGAGAAAGTCAAACATGGCAGCCCGCTCATCTCGATCCTCTTCATATACACCATTGTCATCAGTCTTGTAGGCTATTGACTCAAAATGCTGTTTCATAAAGAACTCAGATATGAGCTTGTAATCTTTGGGTTGGATATTCTGGTTTTGGACTTCTTGTGCTGCCACTTTGAGAAAATCTTGGTACTCTCTGCTCAAAAAGGGTCTTTGCCAGCTATTTCCTGAGATATCCAAATCATTTGCACGCACCGAAGTATTCCACAACACATTTGATACCATAACCAGCACCAGAGCTGTATTGATCAACTTTTCTCGACTACCAAAAAGTGCCTTTAGCACAAAATATATATCCAAGACTAAAATAAGTTGAAACAAAACAAACGTCCGAGAAGCCACAGGAAATGGTATTATCAAGATAAATAACTGCAACGTAACCAGAAAAAACACCCACCGTGAAACCTGATCTCGAGTAAACAACCAAGCGACTGGAGTAGCAATCAAAATACCCACAACCAGAGGCCCAACTCCATGAAACATAATCTGCATGATAGAGATATTTGAATACAAGCCTATTGTGTTTGCATACTGAGGTTTTCCATCAAAAATCGCGAGGAAAAAGTTTACAATTTTATAGTTGGTTTCAAAGGTAAATAACCCCTCAAAATACAATAGCACCATAAACACTGCAACCATAACAAACTTTTCAAGATGCAAAATAATTCTGATTTTACCAATCCGCTTACTCATCTCCATATATAGAAAAAATATAAACGAACCACTGTACAAAATCACAAAAGCTGTCATCGTAAAATGAAACGGTATCAGAAGTAGAAACAAGGCAAACCCCGAAAAAAAGCGACGGTCTTTTAGAAAATACAGCAGTGCTGGAAAACAATACACGAGTACTTGTTGATTGTAGTAGGTGCCCGACATGTATAGTCCAGAAAACACTATCATAGTAGATATCGCAGACAAAATTGCGGATGTAAAAATAGGGATCTTGAATTCACGAAGCAGACAAAAACGAGACAAAAACACAAAACAGGAGATCAATATCTCCACAAATGACATGACATACAAAATCTCTCGAAAATCAAAAAAGCTGGTAGCTACAGCATAGTTTGGAGTGATAATAGTTGTGTAGTCTACCTGATTGTATTGCGGGCTGATAGTAGTTGCAATCAGATTGTAGACCTTTCCTACTCTAAATAAATTAGCTAGCTGAGCGTTTTGGAGGCTATCGGTATTAAATGAGGTAAACTCCATGCGAGCTGCCCACCAGACAAAATACAAACCATTGAGCAAACCAAACAAACCAGCACTGAGGATCACGCTTCGGTGTTTTTTGAGAAAAGATAGTATATTTACTGGTGTGTGGTGTGCTTCTGATTCAGTAAACCTGAGAAATATCAGATACAGGATGACATATTCGATCAGCACTATCAGCATAAAAGACCCCTGAGTCAGCACAGTAAAAATCGAAGCGATGTTAAGCATCACATTTCCGACACACCAAAATATCAGGATTTTTACCCACCAAGGGTATTCGTGTTTTGAAAGTAGTTTATCAAAGACAACAAACAAAGTGAATTTACCGATAGTCACAGGAAATACCAAAAAGATCAAAATCCCGAGAAAATAATCTATAAATACGATTCCCGACTGCCCAAATAATAGATTGACAACGAGCTGCACCACAAACCACCACCCGATCGACCCATACAATTGCCGAGTATTTGGAAGGGTGATACAGAGACCACTGAGCCGATTATACAGTTTTGCTACGAGTCTCATCTATACACACAGCTGGAGTGTCTAGGGGTTTGTTGTCAAAGGTGTTGTATTAGTTTGCTCGGACTCTTTTCAACCTCTATGTAACCACGGGTTTTACGGTTCTCACTGCTACAATAAATTCCTTTGAGACATCGATCGTTTTCAAATATAATATCTTCAAAAGTACCTATTCCATCATGTTGACCTGCTCCGAGTGGAGATGCAAGTAACTCATGATTATCAAAATCTGTCTTGTTTGTGTACGAGTACAGTAAGTTGAACTTATGATCAGACATAACTTCAAAAAATGCTGACTTTGAAATTGAATCTGAACTCGACTTACCATCTAGTCTTGGAAATCTGCTTTCAACAACTATTTTATTGCAGTTTGGTTGTGTAATTGTGATAACTACCTCACCAGTCGTGACATATCCATCACTAGGTTTATCCCAATTAAATTTATATGAGCTAAAATACTTACCTTTATAGCTGCCAGAGATATTTGGAACATGAGGCAAACCAGTAAAATTAGAGATGACTCGTGTCGCCATATTGTTATATTTCCAAAGATAATTTGACCACATTAAATAAACTCCAGTTATTAACATACTGACGACGATACTGAAGCTAAAATAATTCTTGAGGAAATCTAAATTAGGTGGTAAATTAGACACCAAAAAGGTTTGAACTGGCAAATACAATGCTACAATTGATAAAATTAACCTTAACCATTTTCTTGCATCAACCATATAATTATTTCAAATAGTGTTTAATATTTTCTGTCCATTTTGAATAACTTGAAAAGGGTTTACCATCCTCACTTATTTTCTCTACATACCATTGAGAAAATTTTTCATTTTGTGTATGCTTATCCCCTGTCTCAAATCCACCACCAAATGTAAACCTACGACCAATATTTATAGATCCTTGGAGCTCCAGTAGATTTGGTTCACCAGCTTTTGATTTTAGGACTAAACCACAGTTTAGACATCGATTCACACGATGAATGCGACGTTCTTTATCTTTAGCTATTCTTTTATCAGCCCAAGTTGGACTACATATAACCAAGGATTCAATGAGTCTTTTCCATGCTGGTTTAGTTTGATCAGTAACCTCACCAGATCCAGCCTTTACCAATAATTTAATAGCATGTTTATAGGTTAGACCGTTTTTCAACACAGATATATCATCTGGGGTACGAGCACCTTCAGGCTTTCTTAAAATATTCTCAGTCAGATTTTCACTTAAAAATACTATTTTGCCAGTATCTCGAGTAGATATAAATATCATGCATTTATTCGGATCAGATTCCACTAAATCAACTATAAATAAGTTTCTATTTTTTTTTGTTATTGGTAATGCTGGCTCATTTGTTATCCCAACCAGATTCCTCAGATCTAAATGAGAAAGATCTTCTGGATTCATCTTGCTAAGTTTATTTCCAATATCCATTATGTTTAAATTGGGTTTGAAGCCACAATTAATACATATTTTTGAAGTGGAATCTTCTGGTACCTTGTATATAACTTGGTCAGAATTTGGAAATATAGTCTGGTATTTTGATTCAACCATTTCAAAGAATCTCTTTCCATTCATCATGGTTTTTTTCGCAAAGTCATCAGCGTCAATAAGCTTAAAATGATCAATTCCGTTTTCGACTACAATCCTTGTTTGTTCATTTATCGTCAGCTTAATCAACTTAGCTTGAATTTGCTTAGCTCCAGATCGAAGCTTATTACCAAGATTTTTACGTTTTTCAGGAGGTAGGTATGAGGTCTTTTCCTGCTTTTGGTATAACTGTTTTTCATTTTCAAGCCTCAAAATTGTTTCACTAAGTCTAAACTGCGGTGCCGTCAATTGTAGATTTTCGACTGCACTTTGGTTGCTATCGACAATAATCTCACCAGTTTTTGCATTAGTTTTCGTAAGAGTAACTAGTTGATAGCTACCCAAATCACAATTTGTAATATAGTTTTGATTATCTAAGTCTAATGAGGATGTAATCTTTTCGAGTCTATATAAACTCAAATTGGCAAAGTACTCCCATGTTTGTGAAAGTGGATTAAATTGCTTATGAAGACGGATACTCGAACATTTAAGTCTACTTTTCTCTTTAAAAATATCTAATTCTGGATGAAAACGGTTATTAAAATATTTACGAGATTGATTTTTACCAAACTGCAAAGGAAAGAGAAAACTACTTGCTGAATTTTCTTGTGCTTTCACACCACCCCACTTAGCTGTGTTGAATTCCCTAAATTTGTCTGGCTCAACTTGATTCCAAAGTTTATGATTAAAATACCCATTTTTCGTATCATCTTTCGCATGCTGAATACTTTCCAATTTAGTTAGGACACTGGGATTTTTCAAAAGTTCATTTACATCACCAGAATAAGTATAGGTCAGACCTTTATAATCATTATCTACATCAATATTGGTCAAACAATTTTCAAAATCAAATAAAATTGAAAGTTTGTTATGAGTATCTTTAATCAATTTTGCATGACTCCTCTCTGGTCGGAGATAAAAATCTGATAAGTAAATACTGAGAGATTGATTTCTCGGTTCAAATGTACGCCAACAGCCTGCAACCTTTGAAGCTAGGTCACTGATTTCTGCATAATATAGTTCACTTCTTCCTTGAAAATCATTTAAACTCAATAATTCCCATTTGAGCTCGGTGACTAATAAATCTGCGTATTTTCGCAAAACTTCTCCACCTTTTTCTGGATTTCTGTCTGCTTTTAGTGTTTCTAATTCCTTTCTTAGTTCTACAATTTCAAAATCATATTGCTTGAAAAACTCATTCTGGGCAGTAACTACTAAATGATCACTTTTGTTTTCTTTCAAAAAAAATCTTGCCTTGGCTTGAAATGTTAAAAGTTCATTTTTATTAACTGTACTACCATCTTTTCTACCAATTTTACCATTGAATATACTACTTGACCTAGCATTTTTTTGTGCCTGTTTGAAACTTGAGCTTTTATTACTCTCGGCTTTGATTCTATTCTTGAGATCATTTACCTGATCCAATAATTGTTCGAGCGTTTCTGGTGGTTCATATTTAGGAAAACTGTCACGAAGTGTGAAACCAAGTTTTGGAATACGCTTTAGTGATATTGATGTAAAATTACACATTCGACTACTATCTGTGAATTTAGTCTGGAGACTTTTTACGTTTGAATCACGAGAGTTTTTGAGAAGTTCCTGAATACCATTAAATGTTGTTGTGGCTTCACGAATCAACATATCATGATTCTGGATAGTCAAATTCTCTTGAATCTTAATAAAAACACTCGTGTATAAAATCAATGCTTTTTGAGCATTCTGTTTTTTTATAGGTTCTCTCATAGAGTCAACTTCATTTTTGAGAATTGAAGGTGTGGCTATACTAAATATTTCCCTACATAAATATGCTAGATTATTCAATTTTGTTTCCTTATTTATATGAGTTTTGAGATAATTAAACTTAATCGAAGCACTCAAAAACTTTTGATAATATCCTGCAATTCCACCTGCTAAATCATCGTATAAATTAGCTAAAAACGTATGAGCAAATATGGATTTTGCGTCGAGTTCTGGTTTGTTTTTTTGAATAAACTCAAGGGTTTTTGCTTTTACTTGTGAACTTGTTTCAATTCCTAGATTTGTATCAAAACCAATCATTTCCCAGTAGCAGTGTTTTACATAGTTATGAAATATTTCATTACCTCTTTGGTTTTTTATATGTTCACTGGCTTCATCACTAAAACTTCTAATATATTTAGAATTCAGTTCTTGTCCTTTTTCTATTTTTTTATTTACTTTATTCTCAACGTTTCCCTTCAATCCATCAAAAAACTCCTTAAACCAATTTGGTAATTGGTCATCAGTATATGATGTTTTAAATTCTTCCTGTAGTTTTTCCAAAGTTTCAATATACTGAATTTTTCTTTCCCAGATATACTTGAGAGTTTGACTTCTGAGATAATCATATAGTTCAAACCATTGATCAAGTCGTTGGAGATCCTTATGATTTTGATTGATATCTACAATCTTTTCTAGATCTTTTTGACTTGATTTTCCAATGTAACTCCTATTGGTGTTTTCAGTAATTTGCCTGTTTTTATCTTTGAGTTTTTCTAGGAAATTCTTTCTACGTTCTAGTGATAGTTTAGCTTTTGTTAATGCTATTTCACTCAATTTTTCACTCTTTATTCGTTGTTCCAGTATCAAAATACGATTTTTTGTTGTTTTGATCAGTTCCTCTCGACTTTTATCATCAATTTTTACTTTACTCATCTGGATCAAGTCATTTGGATCCTTTGACTGACTCATCTCTCCAATTTTTAGTTTAACAGTAAAAACCAATTCGCTTTTGGGATCAAACTCAATAGCAGAATCACCCTTTTCGGTAAGTAATTTGTTTCGGTATTGGTTTGTGAGAGTATAAATTCCTTTTTTTTCTAATTTACTTAATGGAGTGAGTGAGGATGGTTTGATAGGTATCGACATGGGAAAATAAAAACTTTTAGGACTAATTTGTCAAAATATTCTTGACTTTTTTCATAATTTATTTCTCATATTTATTACGCTTTTAATTTACTTTGAGCGGAACAACTACCTATAATGTAAAGCCCAAGATAGTTTATAGGTTATTGAAAGATAGCTTATGCAAATAACTACTCCATGATCAGGAGTATTTTTTGTTGTTCAAATTCACACTTCGCTTGTCATGCTGAATGTATTTCAGTATCAGTATCTGGGTTTGTTTTGATGGTAGTGTAGATCCTGAAACGAGTTCAGGATGACAATCGTGGTGCAGGGTGGCAGTCATGGTTTAGGATGAAAGTCGTGGTTCAGTGTAATAGTCTTTTTATTAGGATGAGTTTGTGCTAGCCACAGGCATAAATACTCTCTCCAGAATACACAACCGAACTCTGATTCATATACAAAAATGCGTTTCCTATATACTCAATTTTCTTATAGTTTGGCTCGCTCAATGGCACTATGACCACACTACAATTCCCCTTCATGGTAGATTTTTTTTGATCTATTTTTTGTTTCAAGCTAGCCCAAGTCTCCACGTCCAGATGAAATTCAAACACTGAATACTGTATTCTAAATCCATATCTACTGAGCAGTTTGGCAAACACCGCCCTGTCTTTGTCATTTTCAAAATCATAACATATAATAGCACGCATACAGAGAATTGATCAATACCTATATGCTACCACACAAACAAAAAATTGACATATTTTTGGACAAAAGCATCATAGAAATCAAAATAATCGCTGATTGTTTGAGATTATATACCCAATCTGAGGAGGAGAAACAGTCACTTGCTAGCATTCCTGCGTATCAAATCGACTCGATAGTTCTGGTCGGAATCTCAAACAATCTACCCATCGCACTCTTTAAACTAGCCCAAAAACACTCAATCCCGATCCACTTTTTGTCTGAAAACGCCACCTATTACTCCACCCTTCATTCAGGGTTTTCCACCAAGACAATCAGCCTCAGACACCGACAATATGCAGTCAGCCTGAACCAAAGATGGAAAATTAGCCTAGCTAAACACATAATCAGGACTAAAATCAATCACCAACAGGTTTTTTGCTACAGTGAAAAGCATATATTTGGTCAGGAAATCGAAAAGTTAGGGATCAAAATAATCAACTTAAAGTCCATCTCCTCACTAAACGGGATCGAGGGTGTATCTGCCAGCCTGTACTGGACAGTATTTGGTGAAAAAATACTAAAACTCGGCTGGAAATGGCATGGTAGAAAGAAAAATCCAGCTACAGATCCAGTAAATCTACTCCTCAGTCTTGGTTATGGGTTACTAGCGACCCAGTGCAACTCAGCACTAAGTTTGAGGGGATTTGATCCATATCTAGGGATAATTCACAAAACCAACTCTGAGCGACCTGCCCTAGTGTATGACTTTATGGAGATTTTTAGAACCCAAGTCGTGGATAACTGGATTCTGGGACTACTACAAAACACATTATTTACACCCCAAGACTTTTATTATTTAGAGGATGGATCATGCAGACTAATTGGCGAGAAAAGTGTGCATATTTTTGCATTGTGGTACAAGCACATTACCACCAAAAACCTTCAAACTCAAACACAGAGCCTGAGTCACCAGATGAGAATCCGAGAATATACCAAAGTTTTGAGTACCTATTTTACATTTATAGCAGACAAACACAAAAGACAAAAAGACACCCTCCCAGTAGAAATTGAGTCAAATCTGATGATTTTAAATCCAGAAATATTGTTTGAGGTGCAACTCCCTACCAAAAAGTCAGATTGATAGACACATAATTTTTTACTTGACTGATTGACTCTGCGGTGTTCAGCTAATCTTGGACTTTACATTATAGGCGGTTAATCAAAGAAGCCTGCAGTGATAAGGGAAACTCCTGCAATCTTGGACTTTACATTATAGGCGGTTAATCAAAGGAAATCTGCAAGTGTTATATTATCATTAAAATCTTGGACTTTACATTATAGGCGGTTAATCAAAGCAACTATTGGGATAATAATTGCTCTTCAAAATCTTGGACTTTACATTATAGGCGGTTAATCAAAGAGTTGAATGCTTTTAGTTGATCCTCGCGAAATCTTGGACTTTACATTATAGGCGGTTAATCAAAGCATTGTAGCAATAATTAACACTTTTAAAATCTTGGACTTTACATTATAGGCGGTTAATCAAAGCGTATTCATAGTTTTCAACTCTTGCTTTTAATCTTGGACTTTACATTATAGGCGGTTAATCAAAGTTAATGTGTCTCATAGTTGTGTTTGAATAACTAATCTTGGACTTTACATTATAGGCGGTTAATCAAAGCCATCTCAAAACTAATATCATTTTTATCAAATCTTGGACTTTACATTATAGGCGGTTAATCAAAGTATTCATTGGATTGTTAAAAAATTCATTCAATCTTGGACTTTACATTATAGGCGGTTAATCAAA
>JAYWFX010000098.1:0-5206 GCA_043778575.1 bacterium
AATACATGTAGACATTCGTGATTAGCTCTCAAAAAATTGTGGTATCTAGCAACTGATTCTGAAAACTCGTCACAACCAACAACAGGATCAAGCGGATCGTACTTATTTTGGAGAAAGAAATATGCTTTTACCATTCCACCCAATGTCCAACTAGGATCAAGTGAATATATCTCTAATTTGGTATCTACAGGAATTCCCGCATCTGATGTCAAACATACATCGCCGAGCATCCGAGTATCTGATACATTTACACTTTCAATCCATTTGATCATTTCCTTGAGTTTTGATTTGGGTGTCAGGTGCACAATGGCGTGAGATATTTGATATGCAGCCGGCATACTTCCTGTGTCTCTGGCTTTTGTTGCCAACCCTTGCAAGAGCAATATCATGTAGTTGCAAGTTGTTCTCAAGTTAAATTCTCCCCCCCCCAGTGTGAGTATGTATTCGTTTCTATTCATATATTTTTTGATTACAATCTACAAGGCTATGCACAAAAACTAGGTTTTGACAAATAATCTCCTATACCTCTGTTTTATCTCAATGATCAATCGTAGCGGATCTCAATCCTCATTTTTATCTTCTTTTTTACAGTCAGCTGGGCTAATTTTTATTAGTAATATTTTGGTGGCAATTTTTAACTATACGATTGTAGCGGTTGCCAGTCGTAAACTCATTGATAGCTATAGTTTGTGGACTGCTTTGTCTGGGTTGATTGCTATTTTGAGTACTCCAGCCAATGGTGTATATACGAGCGTAACCCGTACTTCAGCATCGTTATCAAAAACAGGATTATCAAACCAATCACTTTCTCAGGTTAAATCATACTTTTGGGCGTATCAGAAAAAGGTTATGAGTTATTGGAAAATTGCTATTGTTCTGTTGCCGTTTTTAGCGTATTTACTAGTTGTAGTTATCTCAGGAATCAGCTATTGGATAGCTCTGCTGACCATCTCGTATTTGATGTTGAGCGTATATTTTGGCATACATCATAATGTGTTACTGGGTCTACTAAAAATCCGTGAATATGCCCTGACCAACACTATTTCAGCGTGTATCAGGCTAGTAGTTGCAGTGTCACTGATTTTGATGGGTGGTCAGATATGGGCACTTCCTATCGGATTGATGATTAATTCAATTGCGATTTATTTTCTCGGCAGCTATTTTCTCAAACAGGTTTATTTGACCTTCGCCGTACGCACTACAGGCACAACGAGCACATTGATAATCGACCTACAAGAGGAAATCATCTCAATATTCTTCACAACTGGAGGTATATTCCTACTCAACACACTACTGTATATCGGCACGATCACCGTCCAAAACTCATCATTATCAATAGAGTCAAAGGATATTTTAGCGATCTTTTTCAACTTTGGTCAGATTATTCACTTTGGATCTATCGCTGCTCTGGGGGCATTGGTCGCTCAAGCGGCACATACAAACTCCAAAAAAATATACTTTGTGAGTCTCAGTATGACACTGGGTGCGACGGTTGTGATTACAGGCGGGTTTTATCTGGGTGGATCCACTATTCTCAATCTATTTGGTAGACCACAATATACTTGGCTGATTGGTTTTATCCCGTTGTATGCTGTATTTATATGCCTCTACAACATTATCTATGTATCCGTCCAGTATCTGATCGCTCAGCACTCTTATCGACCAATTCTATGGCTTTTGGTGGGGATTGTTGCGATTATTAGTTTTCCATTTACCAGCAAATATATAGTACTTTCTCAGGGGCTTGATCTGGATTTTGTTAGATTTATCATGCTGAGTATATTGGCTGGTATCATTACTGCCGTGCCATTGACGACCTGTGTATTGAGGTCAAAATCTGAATAACCAAATTCTATGAATCTACCTGCTTTTCGCGACTGGATTGTCGTACCATACTACTATCATATAGAGAATTTACCATGGGATCTGGAGCGAATTGAGCATCTTTTGTACAATCTCTTGATTGATTTTGGTATCTCAGGCGAGCTGATTGTGTGGATGTATTTTGCTATTTGGTTTGGGTGCGGTGTAGCTCTCAGTCTAGTTTGTTTTCCTAAATTATACCAAACAATCACCCAAAAACAACCTCCTCGATTGCTAATCACAGTGCTACTAGTTCTTTTATCTCTGCTAAACTATTGGACTCTGGAGCGATTGATGATGGGACAAATCAACGTGCTTCGTGGGCACATATTGTTTATTCCGACTTGGTTTTCCGTACAACGACTCTGGTCAGACTCAAAACCCAACACAACTCAATCTTGGATTATAGGGGTTCTGGCAGTTACTGGGCTGGCGATTGTGAGTGTTCATCATGTACTTTTATTGATATATGTTTGCTTGATTTTTGGTATTTGTAGGTTTCTTAAACACTGTGATATCCTCCCCTATCTGAGAGTTTTTTCAGTTTTTATACCAGCTGTCCTGTTTCAATGGTATCGATATAGCAGAATACTTTCGGATACAGCCTTTCAAATAGGGCAAAACAATATCTCAACCAAACTCACAATCGCCCAGTTTTTTTCACTCAACAGCGATCATCACAACCTCGTTGCACAGGGAATACTCGGCAAAGGGAGCTGGATGTCACCGACTTTTAGTGAATTTGAGAGGGTTAGACAATCTCTTGGGATGTATCAAAATATATTTCCCTACTGGAATCCATGGCTGATTGTTGGATTGTTCATTGTCAGCGTAATACTGACTTCGTATAAGATGCTTAGGGGCGGAGATACCATAGCAGTTTTTGGGATAAAAGAGACGGTATTTTGGGACAATAATCAAACTCCTGTTGTTTTGATCACTACACTAGCTCTCCTACTGTCATTTGGACTAAGTAGTTCATTTTTTTGGGGTATTAACCAACGGTATTTTTGGACTCCATTTAGCTACATCATGCGAGAACCTGCCAAGTTTTACAGCTTATTTTTATTTGGATTATTGGTATTAATGTGCTCACTGCGGTCAGATGTGTTGGAGAGACTTCGATATGTTTTTTTAGTGGTTTTGGTGAGCAATGCGACTTTATTTATTCTTTTTTTCTCGCGTATAAACACTGTTAGTTATCCCAAGATAATGATCGAAATGACCAAAATATGCGCCCTAAACACTCAGATTTTGTTTCTGCCAGATGATACGTATTTTTCCGCTGATTATAGTAATGATGTTTTTATCTCCCAGCACTGGCATTTTTCTACGCCCTGTCGTATTTCTCTACCAAATTCCACACGAATCCAATCTAATCAAATATACCTCAATAAAAACTCAAAATCCGAGACGATTAACTCTATCACCGCCGATCCTAACTGTGGCTCAAACACGATGAGTACCATAATGGGCACATTTACAGAGCTTGGTTATCAGGGTTTGTTGATAGATTCCAGCCATTCCGTAGAAATGAGAAATTTTGAAAACTGCCTAAACAAAGACATCCAGCCGAAGCTCAAAGACGGCAATATCAGCTACTATCAGTGGTGAGGTTTACAACAACCAGCCAATCAACTAGCTTTTAGTATGTTCGTAACCATTATCACAGATTGCATTGACTCAAACGCCTTTGGTCGTCAGATGACCCGAGCTGCTTCGCTATTTGGTTTCCCGCCTGTACCTGTAGCCATCACTCCAGAATTTGATTTACCGAGTGACATCGAGGCAGGTGGACATCTCATTGATATGCTGGATGCTAGTCGTGGTCGCCCCGGGATTATCCTAGTAAACAAAGCTCCACGCTCTGGAAAAGCAAAAAAATGGAAAAATGGTACACCCTTTGGTTATTTCTGGTATGACAAAACCCTAGTTGTCTCCTCTGTAGATGGATATGCACTTTCACTCATCAAAAAACTCAGAATTACTGATACTATTCATGTTTTTGACATCCCTACTGTAGCTGATTTTGCAAAAGACCACAGCCTAATGGATCGTTTTGACGCTGATTATTTGGTCACTACCCAGTTTCGTTCGTTTGAATTTGTCCCGCATGTAGCTAAATGGGTCTATGATGGTCATATTGTTCCAACCGAATCTTTGTTGATTAGCGAAATCCCAGATTGTCCGCCTGCCGTGTTTTTTGCAGATAATTTTGGTAACCTAAAAACCACTGTATTTCCCGAGGAGATTGGTTTTGAAGCTGGAAAAGTAATTGCTTTAAAAGGTTTTGGGGAAATTATGTGCTACGACCGACTCAAGGATCTACCAAATGGCGAGACTGGTTTGATCATCGGTTCATCTGGGCTAAAAGACAAACGGTTCCTAGAAATCATGTCGCAGGGAATGAGTGCAAAAGACCAATTCAAGGCAAAAATCGGCACCCCAATCCAAATAATTGACTAAAGGATCTTTCTCTGAATCTATAGATACACCTTGGGCTAGTAATCCAACTAGATAGGTAAATGAGGAAATGATGAGTAAGAGTAACCCAATATCAGCAAGTTCAAACGGAAGCGTATCTAATACAGCAACCTCGGCTGCAGTCGTAGCATCAGGTGACATCCAAACAACAGTCATTACCCTATGCCTTTCTGATCCAGCAGTCACTTCGGCTGTACTCGAGATTGTAACTCAAATAAAAAATTATGGGGATGGGGAGGACTCACACACACCAACACCCAGTTAATTCTCATAAACCAGCAACGAAAACACTTTTGTGTAAGTAGTAGCTGGTTTTCCTTTTTGCCTAATTTAACATGTTTCTCATTTATTTCTATAAAATTGACATTTCTGAACTACAAGCAAATAGTATTACCGTAATACTTTTATATATGAGCACAAAAACTTTTACTATCAGCCTAAAAATTGACCAAAGTGTCAAAAACTTGCTAACCAGCAGAGCTAAAAAGAAAAATCAAACAACTAGCAAACTCATTCGAAATCTCATCTACAACGATCTCAACATATCACCAAAAACCCCCTCACCACTCCTCAAACTTCAGGGGACAATGAGCGAAAAAGAGGCGGAGGAGATACTAACAGAGATTAAAAAGACAAGGTTCTCTAAATAAATGTATCTACTAGACACCAACACCATTAGCTATTTACAGCGTGGAAACACATCTATTGCTCATCATATTGCGACTAAAGATTCAGATGAAATAACTACCTGTAGTCACGTGATTGCTGAATTATATTTTGGAGCAACAATCAAAAAAGACAACTCTAAAAAACTTATTTCGTATTATGATTATATTTTCTCTCAAATACAGGTTTTTAG
>JAYWFX010000099.1:0-5171 GCA_043778575.1 bacterium
TATAATTTCCCCAACACCACTTTACTATGTTCAAAACAATTATTTCCAGAAGACTTTTAGCTGGTTTACTTTTTTTCAATTCCACGGTTGGACTGTTGAGCTTGCTTCATATATTAGATACGCTGTGGACAAAAGATAGTATCACCACAAATCTCGCTGAATTTATATTCAAACTGGATTTTCCACATATTTTTCGAGACCACTTTCACGCCACAAATGATCTAGCAGTGTATATTTTTATCTTTTTTCTACTCGTTAATATACTGTTAGTCTGTACCACAGTATTTATTTCCCAAAATTGCTTATTTCTCATCACTCCTAAAAATCTCGATGAGCGTGGCACAAACATCCGAAATAAAGTTGTACAAACTGCTTTCCCTGTGGTGATTGTGGTAGCTTTGGTTTGGTTACTAGCAAAGTTTTATACTGAGCTTACCCTTTTTGAAAGATGGAGTGCAGACTCACAATCGGGTTATTTTTGGACTACATTTTCTACTTATCTAATTTTAATTCCTATTGTGATTACTCCATTTTGTGTTGCACTTTGGATGGATACTGAAAAAACCTTTATCAATCCCTACAGCAACAAATCATCGATGAGAAACTCTTCGATCAAAATTTTAGGGGTTTGTCTGATAATTGTAGGTTTATTTGGGGGGATGATCTATCGGCAATTAGCACAAGATGAGGTCTTTTATTTGGATTTCAACAAAAAGAATATCGAAGTATCAGGAAATGCTCACCACAATATAATTATCGACCCAACACTAGAAAACGGTACTGTATTCAGTGGTAGCAAGCGAGCAAATATCTGGAATCTGTCAGCAACTGGGACGAAAGCTCAGGAAGAGTTACTAGATTTTTTGTATAACCCGAGTAAGCAGTTTGATAGTATGAGTTATCAAACCAATATGAGCGATGATGCTGGACTTTTGTATATAAATTCAGTTAATCGACTTCCATTGACGGATGCTCTCTTTGGAGTTCCAGAGGTTACGATTCGGGTGCGTTCACTGGATTCACTCAAAGTTACTGGTGCCAAGAGTATTGATGTAAAGACAGTTGACGGTATGTGTGTTGATCAAAAAAAGTTTACTTTGACTGTAAATGACTCCAGTGCGGACATTGCCTCATTATCACCACTATGTTTTATCAAAAAATAGAAACTACGTTTGACAATCTGTAGGTATTGCAAATACAATTCATTTATGACTGAAGTAATTTTAACTCCTCAATTCAAACCTCAACCGACATTTGATGAAACCCTGTGGAAAAGTTATGAATATCTCAAACAATTACTAGCTCAAAATTGGTCAGCTTTGAATAAGTTTTTAGACAAACTATTTTTTGCTGTTGAGCGTGATAAAGATATTGTCACTTATGATACTAAACATGAAGCTGTAGGGGCTTTATTAGATGATGGGTTTGAAGAGGTGCCAGAGACTGATGGTGCTGATTATCAGAATCCAATCACTGGTGAAGGTGCAGCAATACAATGGGTAGGTGATGAGGATGAAGGTGAAGAGGGTGCCACAGCGGTACATTTCTTTCCTGAGGAGACAGTAGCTGAATAATATAAGTTTTTTTGACTAATCTCACTAACTCACTTCAGTTTTGTGTATGAAGACACTGTTATTGATTTTGGGGGATCAGCTGTTTGAAGATCATGCTGGAGTAGATTTGGCAGATACTATTTTGATGATTGAGTCACCTGAAATCTGTAGTCGACACCGTTATCACAAACAAAAGATAGCCTATATCTGGACTTGTATGCGTGAATATCGGGATGTACTGCTCAAAAAGTATCCTGAAAAACAGATTATTTATATCGACATTACTCAGCAGAAATCTTTTGAAAGTGTTTTCTCTGAGCTATCATCTGACTATACGAAGTCAATATATTTGGAGATTACCGATAAAGCTTTTAGTCTACATATCGACGCCTTGTGCAAAAAGTATTTCACTGGAGTTGAGGTTGTTTCTGATTCTGACATGTTTTTGACGACCAGAGACGATTTTAGTGATTATCTTCAAAACAAAACTGCCAAGCGACTATTGATGCAGGACTTTTATATCTGGCAGCGTAGGAGGCTGGGAATCTTGGTAAACTCCGCAGGTCAGCCAATCGGTGAAAAATGGTCATTTGACGAAGAAAATAGAAAGAAGCTCCCAAAAAATATTGCTATTCCAGAGAGGGTTTCAGCCCCCCAAAGTCCGCATTTTACAGAGGTTCAAACTGCAGTCCAGACATATTTTCCTAATAATCCGGGCGAACTGACTCAGCTATATTTTCCGATTAATCATACAGATGCACAAAACTGGCTCCAGAATTTCTTTGAAAACTACTTGGAATTATTTGGCGATTATGAAGATGCTTTGACGGATCGTGCTGATCTAGTGTTTCACTCAGCTTTGACTCCCATGCTCAACAATGGTCTATTGACACCTCGATATGTTCTGGATCAGCTAGCAGTATTTTGTAAAAACCAATGGAATTTTGATATATTTTCTAGTGACGATCTGATAGGCAGTGCTCCAATTAATTCAATCGAGGGTTTTATCAGGCAAATTATCGGCTGGAGAGAGTGGATAAAGGGTATGTACGACACTAAATACAGCGAAAATATCGACGAGTACAATTATTTTAAGCATACCAAACCACTGCCCAATTATTTTTATGATTATGATGAAATGATAAAACTCGAGAGTACAAACTATCCACTAGCAAAAGCCCTTCAAAAAGTCTGGAAAACTGGGTATAACCATCATATCGAGCGGTTGATGGTCATCGCTAACTGGATGGTGCTCAGTCAGTACGACCCAAAGGCTTGTTTTAATTGGTTTATGGAGATGTATGTAGATGCTTACGACTGGGTGATGGTGCCCAATGTGCTCGGTATGGGTTTATTTGCTGATGGTGGGATTTTTGCTACTAAACCATATATTTCAGGCGGTAACTACATCAAAAAAATGAGTGATTACCAAGACTCAAAAACGTGGGAGTCGCTGTGGACAGATTTGTTTTGGCAATTCCTCCTCAGGCATGAGACCTTTTTTAATTCAAACCCGAGGATGTCGATGCTGATCAGCGGTCACAAAAAACGAAACCCAACCAAAATCTGATCTAAAAAACACAGTTTAAAAACCCGAGTTTGTCATCCACCAAAATATATGTTAGTTATTAGGCTGTAAAATATATTTGTATGATTGATAGATTAGAAAGAGTAGGCGATAAAAAGATAGGTAGAAGAAGATTTTTGAAATATTTTACTTTTGTCGCTACTAGTGTTGCTCTACCTAAATTATTGGACGGAGGAGATTCCGTTGCTCAGGTTGCTCAACCAAAAACTCAAACTCAATTATTAGAGCCTGCTGTAGAGGTGGAGTCGCTGGCACAAATCAAAACACGCTTACTGGATAATTACGAGAAACTGGCTACAGGGTTTAAAACCAGCGGTCAGTGGATACAAAGATCTCTCGAGTCGATAGCTGAAAATCCTGATGTCATAAAAGCACTCTCAAACGATCCAAGGCTACTCGGACTGTATCGAGCTTTAGCAAATGAATATGCTTCTGGTCTGGCAGACGTAAAGTTTGTTTCTCGACTTCGAGCTGATCGTTTCCGTAAATATGACGTTTCTGTAATTCCCTCAGATGCTAGAAATCCCCAAGTTTCTCCGCCACCTCTAGCCAGCAGTTTTGAATTATTTGGTCTGAGAGGGGCTGAATCTGCAGAAAAGATACCAGATTTCAAAACAATTATTGAGCAATTTGCACAGCGTGTGAGTTCTGATTTCAATGGTTTGCCTGCGTTGCCTGCTACACTTAGATATGATTTCAGTTCATTACCGCCAAAAGAAAGAAATATATTTACTGGTATTCTGAATGCATTTAGTTGTGCCGACCTCGGTCAAGCAATTGGTGGTAGCTCAGATCCAAACTCATGGCTCAATTATGAGAATATTTTTACAAATACTGTTGGTCAGTTATCTCCAAAAGCTACGGATAGATTCTCTGACAGAGAGATAAATGATAGATTAGAGCTACTATTTAGTGTAGGTTTTTTGTCATTGAGGGCTAGTCAGTTGATTGCTAGTAGTATTCAAAATGAAATCGGTGGTTGCTATAAAAAGATATTAGATGCAAATCAACTCCAAGACAGGCAACTATTATCAGATGTCAAAGGTGCTGCTCAGATTTGTGAAGACAGTATTATTGCTACTCTGCAGGTGGTAGCTGACGGATTAACTAAAGTCGGAATCAAAGTTTAAAACTAAAACCACAATCAAAACTCAAGTGATGTTTAGTGATTATCTTGTTCTGCGGTTTTTTTGCTGGGCCAAGGCGTCTTTTAGTTCGTGCTCTCTCTCCTCGATCATCATCTCCTTATTTTTTACTTGAACCAGAGTGTTGGTTGTGGTCTTGTCGATGATACTTGCTAATTGGCGGATTTTTCTGGCTTGAGCTGTCAGGGTGTCATTTGCGTCATGTTCGTCTTCGATGTCAATTTTTTGCGACATAGCTAGTTTCCATCTCGCCATAATTTTGTCTTGGGTGAGTTCTAGTAGCTGTTTGTTGAGGTCTTCGATTTCTGGTACACGGCAATACACGAGCTGCCTAGGTTTGGTGTTGTAGATTACCATTTTCAGGATGTAGATTTCGCTCGCTCGACCGTTATATCTTCCAAAAGCTAAATAGAGTGCTAGTCCCATCACTGGAGATATCGGTATCAATGTTCCCCAAGTTCCGAGAATCGGTGTAGCTAAAGAAAAGATTACACTACTTATGAGAAATCCCCCAAAAGCATACCCGAGCTGTCTCATGTTGAGCCCGAAAACAATACTCTCACCAGAGTCTAAAAATTGGGGTACGGAATAGGATGCCATTACGATAAGTGTGATAGAAGTTTGTATTAATGACAAGCTTAACAATCGATCTAATAATCACTCATTAATCAGTTTGATTTATTGCTTTCATTTTTGACATGTTGTGGTTTGTTGGGTGATTGTTCGTTGGTATGAAATCCGAACTCGTTGCAAAAAAGAAATTTAGTCAAAACTTTTTGGTAGATCCAGCTGGAAAAGAGCGTGTAAAAAAACAAGTGCTTGAATTCTTGGAAAAATATCCTGACAGACCAGTGATAGAGATTGGGCCAGGGCAGGGTGATATTA
>JAYWFX010000100.1:0-15193 GCA_043778575.1 bacterium
CTACCTGCCAACTGTAAAGTGGTATCAACAAAACTGAATAGATTGCGATAAAAATATTCCTAATAAATTTTCTAGTATTTGTCAAGGAAAAATGTGAAAAGAATACACAAACTAATTCACAATATACTCATTAGTTATCTGCGAAGCTTTTCTATATCAACTTTAATACCCTCAGTTAGACCAATGTTTTTTGCATATCCTGCATTTGTTTCTAATACATAAAGAGACGGTTTTTTAGAATTGTATGTGGGAAATTGTTGTTTCGGTGTGGTTGATTCGTATACAGTATTAATATAT
Organism: bacterium; assembly: GCA_043778575.1. Taxonomy (GTDB): domain Bacteria; phylum Patescibacteriota; class JACMRA01; order JACMRA01; family JACMRA01; genus JAYWFX01. The sequence continues at coordinate 298 of JAYWFX010000100.1, forward strand.
CCTTGTGAATCCATAAACACAATATCTAGTGGAATCAGGGTGTCCTTCATCCAAAAGCTTTGAGATCCTTCTGTTTCAAAAACAAAGAGCATGGCACACTGCGTACAGAGTTCTGTTCGGTTCATGAGACCAATTTCACGCTTACCGAGGCTGTCTGCAATCTCCAGCTTTTTAATGGAAGTGTAAAACGAGTCGGGTGCTTCTGTGGCTAGTTTTTTTTGTTCCACTTGCCAAATTAGAATTAATCCTCCAAAAAGCACAATTATCAACCCCGCCATCAATACATGTTTTATGTTGTTCATACCTGTCCCAGAATTAGAATATAGGCGTCAAAAACTGGCAAGCACTATGCCTCGAGGGAGTTATTTGTATATTTTTAGTAGTACCGATCAAACTCGCAACAATGATGTGATTCACCGTTTTCGCCAAGATAGTAATTTTTGGTATTTCACTGGTATTAATCAATCAGGTTGTCTATTTGTGATGATGAAGGATGAGGATGGGATAGTGTCTGAAATAGTACTGACAGAGCTGTCTTCGCCATTTTCTGAGCTGTGGGGTGGTCAAAAACTCACAGTGGATCAGGTTATGGAGGTATCTGGGATTCCTGAGGTGGTTGCTACCGACAATAACCAATTTGAATACATGGAGAAACTGGCCGGCGATTTTACAGAATTTGATTTACTAGGCAAATATGGACACAATGGAAAGATGGAGGTGGCACTGTTGAGACTGATAAAATCTGAATGGGAAATCGAGCAGATGAAAATAGCTGCACAAATCAGTCTGGAGGCTCACACATTTGCCTTTACGAATCTCAGAAATAGAATTGATCACGGCGAAACGTGTTTTGAGTATGAGTTTCAAGCTGACCTAGAATACATCTGGAATCAAAAAGGTCTAACATGGTCGTATTATCCGATTGTCGCAGGTGGTGATCGAGCGGCTAAATACTTACATTATGGGGAGAATAATAGGGAGATACTAGAGGGGGATTTACTCCTTGTGGACGCGGCCTGTGAGCACAACTACTATGCTAGCGACATTACGAGGACTTATACAGTTTCAGGGGTTTATACCGAGTCGCAGCGACAGATTTATGATATAGTTTTTGGTGCACAACAGGCAAGTATAGATTATTTACGAGCTGGAGGGAGGTCAAAGGCTGAATTTCATTTGGTTGGTGTCAGATTCTTGGCTCAAAAGCTCTTGGATCTAGGGGTTTTAGGAGGTGATATAGAGAGTCAGATGACTCAGTACAGTATGCTGAGAAAAAGTAGAGATTGGAAAGTCGGTGTGAACAATATTTATACGTATTTTCCTCATGGCACAGGTCATTATATTGGATTAGATGTGCATGATGTAGGTGCTGGGGTTGATCAGCTAGAGTCTGGTATGTGTCTGACAGTAGAGCCGGGACTGTATTTTCATCCAGATGACGAATCAATACCAAAACAGTATCAAGGCATCGGTGTGAGGATAGAGGATTGCGTGGTGGTGAGAGAGAGCGGGGTGGAGGTAATAAGTCGTAGTTGAAAACTTAACACTTTCTTTATTTATCTTTAGTCATAGAGTCGGCATATAGACTTAAATCTATTATATAGCCAAAAGCTACGCAGTAACTAAGGTGAGAAATGTATGTTTGAAATTCTTTCCTCTGAATATTGTTTTCAAAATTAAGTTTCGGTTGCTCTACCTTTTGTAGATAGAGGTTATAGGCTAGTAATTTGTTTCTGATAATCTTACCTTCAGATGTCATGAGATAATTTGCATCGATTATCTGGGTGACCGTTTTGTGAAATAAAAATGAAAGTGAAATAATTATTACTGGAATATATGTTAGCCAGTTTGAGATACGAGCAACCAGTTTATGTTGAAATCCTGCTATCTGAATTACCGAAGTCGTGAATACGATAAAAAATATCCAACAAAACACCCCAAAAAACATCCCTACCAAAACAAAATATCCAAACAGATGCCCAGGCTTTATGATATATAAACTCGAAAGATTAAGTTTGATTTCTGAGAGCAGAAGGTCACTTTTTTGATTTATTCTATCAAACAATAGCGAAAAACGTGTATCTGACATATCCAATTCTTTGTGAATCTGGGCACTAAAATAGTGTGGGATATTCTGTTGAATGTTGGTGATAATTATGGTTCCAGATATATTTTTAATTGATATATATTTTTTTTCAACGAGCCAAAAAAGATAACTCAAAACCAAATCCCCTGTGTCTGGTTTACCATGGAAATACACATAGGCTGCTTCCCACGGGTATATATTTTCTAGAATAAATTGTGGATTTTGAGGTGTCAGAAACTTATTAGCCATCTTTTCCTGATTTGAAACTCCAAGGCTAGTAAAAAAAGCAATGAGATTCGGAAACAAAGTGCAAAATACCAGTAGTATAGGTAGTATAAATATAATAGATTTACTGGTTTGAGAGTAAACTAACAATGAAAAATAAGTTATAGTACCTAGAAAAAAAATATATGAAAATCGACCAAGATTTCTAAAAAATGATTTAAATTGCATATACTGAGCTACCCTTTTTCTACCAATCTAACTGCGTCTTCAAAATCTTGAGCTGCTTTGATTCTGCCATCATTTATAAAAAATATTTGATCTGCATATTTGATAGTATTGAGGCGATGGGCTATGACTACTTTTGTAGTAGATAGTGGTAGCGAGTCGATGATTTTAGTTAGGATTTGCTCAGTTACTGTATCAATATTGGCTGTCGCTTCATCCAAGATGAGAATTTTTGGCTGACGAAGAATAACCCTACTAAAAGCTATGAGTTGTTTTTGACCGAGACTCAGACTTTCTGTTTCGTTGGATATTGATGTACTGAGACCATCTTCAAAAGTAGACAGTAGTTTGACTAGTCCGATACTGTCTAGTATTTTTTGTAGTTCTGCATCTGTAGTATCATTGAGTTTTGAGTTTCCGTAGCGGATGTTATTGCCAACTGTATCACTAAACATAAACGGTTCTTGTAAAATAAACCCAATTATTTCACTTTTTTCATGGGCAGAATAGCTAGATATAGGTTTTTCAAAGAGTCTGATTTCACCTTTAGTTGTTTTATATAGACCAGCGATGAGAGATGCTGTGGTTGTTTTGCCACCACCAGTCGGCCCCACCAGAGCATATATTTTGCCCTCTTCTAGACGAAAACAGATATCGTGAAGTGTCTGGTTGTCTGGAGTGTATCCAAAATGTACGTGATCAAATTCGAGGACGGGCATATAGTTGATTATTGAATTAATTTGCGTCCAGAATTTCTTGGATACGTGACCATGATGCTATGGCAGACTGCATAGTACCCCAAATACTTCCGACAATTCTCAGTGGATCATAAAATTTTTGTGCATATACTATAAAGCCAATGAGTACACCGAGAGTGATCGTACCACTTGAGATGAGCCATAAACCACCGGCTAGGACTAGCACCTGTGCTAAATTACCCACAAAAGTATAGGCTGGGTTAAAGATTCCAGTGGCTACAGTCGCACGTGTACCATAGTTGTAGTTGTCCATGTTGAGCCTCTCCAGATTGTTTACCATGAATTGCTGTCTATTAAAGGCATATATTGCTTTGTAATTGGATAGATCATCCTGAAGCTGTGCTGAAAGCTCTCCCGTTTTTTTGCTAAATGATTTGTTTGTAGTAGTGGCGTATTTGGATATCACTAGATTGGTGATTACTAATCCAATACAAGAAGAAAGTGTGATTAATGCCATTTGCCAATTTACCCAGAACATAAAAAACCCTACACCAATAATTTGGAAAAACAACCCTACAAAACGTACTACAGATTCTGAAAGAAAACTATTTATTTTATCGGTGTCGCTATTTAGTCTCGATGTCAAATCTCCTGCTTTTTGATTGCTAAAAAAACTCAGCGGTAGGGATTGCAGTGTGTTAAATAGTTTTTGCCTAATTCTATACAGTGTGCGTAGGGAGACATTTCCGATAATTTTGGTTTGAAGCAAGCTCGTAGCCATGTTAATTAGGTACAAAAAACCCAGAAAAAACAAGAGACTGGGCAGACCGTTTAGATTTTTTGGAATGATGTAGTCGTCAACAGATTTTGATATGATATATGGTGTAATCACTCCAATTCCTGTGTTTATCAGCACAAATACCGCTACTAAATATATTTTTGGATACTCACCTGTGAGAAAAGCTGACATTTGTTTGAGTGATTTTATCATATAGTTTCAGTGTTTATCTCATGTATAGTTTGCTGACTTTCCCAAATTTGGCGATATTCAGATGAGGTTGAAAGCAGATTTTTATGATTTCCTGAACCTAGTATCTCACCCTCCATAACCAAGATAATTTGGTCATAATCTACGACTGAGGTAATTTTTTGAGTGATAGAAAAGAGTGTGAGACTAGGGTAGTTTTTAGTTATTTCTGAGAGTATTTGTTGCTCAGTTTTGATATCGACGCGTGCTGTAAAATCGTCCAAAAGCAGTATCTTGGGGTTGAGTACTAGGCTTCGAGCTAGCATTATTCGTTGTTTTTGACCACCTGATAGATTACTTCCACGTTCACTCACAATTGTCTCAAGTGTATTTGGTAAGCTGTTCATGAATTCGTTGAGTTGAGCTGTCTGTATAGCTTTTTGCATGTCGATATCTGAGAAATCTCCGTCAAATACTATATTTTGTTTGATAGATCCGTTGAATAGTAGGTTGTCCTGAAACACGATACCCATATATTTCCTCAATAGATTCCTATCTATTAGTTGTATGGAAACTCCGTCGATCAAGATTTTACCCGAAGTCGGCTCTATCAGACCAGCGAGTAGATACATAATCTGAGATTTTCCAGCAGCTACTGGGCCGACCAGTGCGTTTTTTGTCCCAGCCTCTATGACGAAGCTAATATTTTGCAAAACCTGTCTATCTCCAAAACTTAAACACACATCAATAAACTCTATTTTACCGACAATATCTTTTTTTGACTTTGACGCAGTTTCTGACCGCTCAGGTAGGTTCAAAAATTCATCAATACGTTTTTGAGAGATTTGGCTACGTGAAATAATATTACCCACAAAACCAAGGAGAAAAATGGGAGTTATGAGAAGATTATAGTAATTGAGGAATGCACTAATTTCACCCACTGTTAGCTTACCATCCATGTATTTTGTCCCCCCAAGCCAGATAATTACTAGCACTGTCATGTTTGAAATAACGTTTACAATCGGGAGTAGGGTAGCAAAGGCATTGAGAATATTTTCACCTATATTTTGGGCTGTTGTATTTGCTATACTAAATTTTTTCTCTTCCCAAGCTTGGCTGTTGAGTACTCGAACGAGAGGGCTTGCGACAATACTTTCATTGATTATTTTGTTGATTTTTACTAGATTTTCTTGGGCTAATTTAAAAAACTTACTGACTTTTGAAAATATTGACCCAAAGGCAAATCCTATTACGGGTAGGGTAGCCATTGCCATGAGTGCCAGTTGCCAATCTATTCTAAACAGCATTATGAGACTACCAATAAGTAGTATGAGTGCTGAGAGAGTGTTGATTATTCCTGTGGAGATGAGTTGTTTGGTGCTGTCTACATCCGATGTAAAATTGGTATAGAGTGTTGCCGAATTGTATTCAGATAGTTGTGAAAACTTGAGTCTGGCTAGTTTGTTTATGATATTGGTTCTGGTGTCACGAGCATATTGTTCTGTTAGTTTTGATGAGTAATATGTTTGAATTCCGCCAAAAAAGAAAATACTAACGATTACTATAGATAATGTGACATAGTTAGTGTCATTTCTATCTATGTGACTAGCAATCATCAGAGGGAGAAAAATATTCAGACTGTTAGTTAGGAAAGTCAGTATAATCAGGCCAGCGAGCTCTAACCTGTATAGTTTCAAAGTAAAAAATGGATTCATTACAAAATGGTTTTTGGCGAGTTTCTGTGTGTTGGAAATGAGAAAAAACTGCGTAATGTATACTTGTCAAAAACTATTTAACTAACTACAGTCAAGTATAGTAGCTATATGTTTGAAATAGCAGCCAAATCACGGTTTATCAATTTAAAAGGAAGCGTAAAATTGTATTATGTTTTAGCTGTTGGGATTTTTGTGTCTCTTCTCAGTTATCTGCTATACAGAGATTTATTGGTTACGTTGTCAATGATTTTGACCTCAGGTGCTGCATACTACATCCTTTCTCAGCCACCAAAAGATATCACAATCCAAATCTCAGATGAGCAGTTCACAGTCGATCAAAAGTCACTGGACATCTCTAATTGCAGATCATGGGGTATGGTCAATTTAGGAGAGGTTATGGAGTTTGTGGTTAGTACTACACTCAACAGTGATCCGTTTATTTATTTTTATGTTACCTCAAACAGTCCCAATTTAAAAACACTTATTTCGATTATGGCTGAAATTGTACCGTTTGACGAACAAATTAGTAAAACCAACCGAGGACACTTGTTACTCAGAGAGTTTGGGTTGAGATAGTGTGTTGTAGTCCAAAGTTTTGCGTGACCTAGCTAAATAACTTTTTTGTTATATCATCCACCGTATCAACCACAGTGTACGTATCTACAAAATCTTTATTTACATAGCCTCTTTCATTTATTAATTTAGTTTGAATCCACTGAATTTCATTTTTCCAAAAAGACGAATCGAGTAAAAATACAGGTCTCTGGGTTATTTTGTTTGTTTTAATCAGGCAAAGCACCTCAAACATTTCATCTAGTGTACCAATCCCTCCGGGGGCAAAGACCATGACATCTGACTGTCTGAGTAGATATTTTCTGACTATAAATTGTTTGAACCCTACCTCATAATCCGCAGGGGTTTGTTTTTCTTCTCCATTTATATCAATACGAAATCCGACAGATACACCGCCACCATCTTTTGCACCTAGCAGTGCAGCTTGCATTACTCCTGGTCCTCCACCTGTCAAAACTCCCCAACCACGGCGTCCAAATTCTTTTCCTAGATCAAAAGCTGTCTTGTATGTCTGGCTATCTACAGGTACGTGAGCACCACCATAAAATGTAACAGTTTTAGCAGGTAGTTCGTTGAGTACCAAAAAACCTTTTTCAAATTCGTCTTGAATAGATTTTAGAATAAATGACTGAGTTTCGTTGATTGTTTGTATTTGAGACATGAACCTAACTCTAATTAAATAACAACACCTTGCCAAGTCACCTGAATTACCTTGCCTAAATCGCAGTCGTACAATAAAAAACACAAATGTCTGGCAAGTTTATCGTCATCTACGGATCAAACAATATCGGAAAAAGTACCCAGTCTGAAATCCTAGCTCAAAAAATTATCAACTGCACTAGATTAAAATATCCTATTTATGATTTGCAACCTACAGGAGTTTTACTCAACCAAATTCTTCGATATCCAGAAATGCTAACCAAAACTTATACAGAAACAGAAATCCAACAAATATACGTACAGAATCGTGTGGACTACGAGCCAGCTTTAAAAAATATTTTAGCTGAGGGGAGAAATGTGTTGGCTGAGGATTATATTGGCACAGGGATTGCGTGGGGGTTGACTCGTGGAGTGAGTCTGGATGAGTTGGAAAAACTAAATAGAGGTTTATTGATGCCAGACGTGTCTATACTATTAGATGCTGAACACAGATATATCGACGCAATCGAAAAAAACCATAAAAATGAAAATGACCAAGAGTTATGGGTAAAAAATCGAAATATTTATCGAAAATTAGCAGTGCACTTTGGTTGGGAGGTTGTAAATGCTAATCAGCAACTCGAGTTTGTTACCAAGGATATTTTTGACAAGATAGGTTTACTGCACTGATTTTAGATTATGCAACCACATTCAATTTCACAAAACCCGACATTTGATCTAACTCAATTTGAAGTTATAGATCATCGTGAAAACGTACTCTTTTGTCGGACTTTACAGGTGTTTTATTTTGATGGAGTGTATGGTTTTATCAGGGTGAGAAGTAGAGCAGTCAGACACAGTAAGCCCGAAGGTAATATCATTAATTCATTACCAACAGCTGTAATCGACGCTGGGTTTTGTGGTCAATTAGAGTTCAAGATTGTGCTGAATCCATCTTCATCGAGCAAATCAGAATACTCTCTAGAATTACTACAAAACTGTTTGGCAATCATGTTGATACCCAGTCCAGCTGGTAATTACTACGATGGCTCAAACCAGACTAACACATCTGCCGACTTAACATTTACTCTATAAAATATGCAACTTTCTGATATTGATATCAAACAGGCAATTGAATCTGGGGATGTGACGATAGAAAACTTTGATGAGAACAGGCTTCAACCAGCTAGTTACGATGTCCTGCTCGGTTATGAATTTATGTTGTTTACTAGTCATAAACTCGAGTGTATTGACCCTAAAAAGCCCATTCACGAATACATGGAAAAGGTTACTCTGACAAATACAGACGATTATTTTGTGATTCATCCCGGTCAGTTTATTTTGGGAGTGACACTAGAGCAGTTTGGTGCTAATGAAAAATATGCCTGTCAGATAATGGGTAAAAGCTCACTAGCTCGTTATGGTCTCATAGTCCACACGACAGCTGGGTTTATTGATCCGGGGAATATTCTCAATGCTACTCTTGAATTTGTAAATACAAACACAGTTCCAATTCGACTGTATCCAGAAATGAAAATTGCTCAAATAGCTTTTTACCAACTCAAAACCCCGGCTGAAAAAGGATATGGGCACTCATCTCTAAATAGTAAATATCTTGGTTCACGCACGGTACAGGCTAGCAACATGCATCAAAATTTTAACTAAGGACAGATGTCCAAAAACACTAATTTAAATATACTAACCTAAATATTTATGCCACTTCCCGATTATTTTTCATTTGAGATTACTACTGTTGATGAGACTGACTTGGTTCTGGTTTCTTTACATGACTCACGTACTAATTTTACTGTTCGTACAGCACTCCCAAATAGCGGCAAACAAACTGCGTCAATCATGGCATTTGCTGGTGCACGGTACTCGCGAGCTTCGATCAGTGCTGTGGAGTTATTCAAGGAGATTAAGGCTGCAAAAAAAGATGCAAACTCTAGACTATCTACGATCTTCAAAGCATATGGTCACGCCTCAGTAGCTGATATGGCTAATATGTTTTGCTATATAGAGAATGTACCAGATATTTACTCACCAATGTTTTATGGAGAAAGCAGTGTCGGGGCAGGGCAGGGCAGATCAACCAGATACCAAGATTTTAGCTCGAGCACACCCACTGATTTACAGGATTATTTTTCCGACGACGAAGTAAAAAAACTCGTTTCCCATAGTCCAGATGAAATGAACCAAATAAACACATCATTTCAACATTTGCAAAACGAACTTTTAGAGAAATATCGTAAGTGGGTTTCTATTCTCACAGAAAAATATACAAAGATCTACGAAATAGACACTCAAAATAAACAGCAAATGGGTGCTTTAGCTGCTAGAGTTTTTGATACAGCTCGGTATTTTCTCCCTGCTGGAACTGCACTAAAAACCTCTTTTGCGTATCTTACCTCCGCTCGAGAATGGGCTCGACTTATTTCTTTTCTTACAGCTCGTGACGATAGAGATCTCAGATATTTAGGTTCACAGTTAGAGTTTTTGTTTGCACCTGACCCAGATGTCGCTGAGTCTGTCGGATATACACCCGAAGCACCAGATTTGATTCGCTATACCTCTGCAGACGAGACCAGCAATAATAATCTGCAGTCTCTCAAAGAATATTTAGTCCAAACAGGGTTTGATAGTTTGGAAAAGCCAAGTACTCAATTTGGATTTAAGCCTCTCTCGATAGAATTATATGCTGTTGATTTGTCCGCTGGAGAAAAGATCTTGGCACAAAATATTCTACAGCTCTATCCTACCATCAATACAAAATGGCTAGCCCAATACGTGCGAGATATTTCCGTACAAGATAAGCTAGAAATAAGTGAAATTTTATTTAGTGATCATACACACCACAATCAGACAGGGAATGCTTTTCGAGTAAATACTCACAGTTTTGTACTCACTTGTTCTATTTCAGAGACTAGGGATTTGATTAGGCATAGAGCTTGGGGTAGGTTTGTTCCTATGATGGCATGTGAGCAAAATTATCGGGACATAATAAATGAGGGCTATACATTACCATTATACCTTACCAACAACTCCCATTTATCAGCTGAGCGAGAACAGTTTGAACAAGACATCCTCGAGTATTACAATCATTTGAAGCAATTTGCAGACTCAGTAAAAAGTCTTGATTGGTTTCCACAGCACTTGCTGATTCAGTTACTTCCATTTTGTCATGTCATGAAATTATGGTTTCACGGATCACCTAAAGAAATGAGCTACCTGACTAATCTGCGTGTTAGGCCGGGCGGACATATAAACTACCGATATCTGGCGTATCAAATGGCAAAACTAGCTAGTCAAAGCGATCCTTTATTGTCTAGTTTAGATTTAGGAGAATTAAAAGAGCCAGACGCTTGTAGTAGGGGTGAGTTTGTAGATCGAAGCTAAATATGCACATTCTCCATTATTCTAAATCTTTTTACCCTCTATGTAGACTTCTCGTATGAGTGCGTTTGAGTTTTTGTCTATTACTATTTTTACCTCGGCGTTGTTAGTGTTGTTGAAACTCCTAGCAGATCCTTCTGGTACAAAAAACTGGTTAATACCATAATTCAATGTTAGATTTTTGTTGTATTCACCTGATCCATTTGAAACATTTGTAACCTTTCCTTTTATGCAAAGAGTTCTGTTTAATTGATCAGAATAGCTACCGCCGCATCGTGTTTTTGAGACATTGTAATTTTCAGCACTGCTAAATTTGTCAGAATAGGATTTTGTTAGCACTACATACACACTGTCACCCTCCTTGAATCCACTCGAATCTTCGATACTCCCATCATAAACACTGACCGAATTTAGTTGGTTTATTTTATAACCTAATTGGATATAATCTCCGCGAAATAGATCTCGTGGGTCTACAGGTTTTGTTTTGAGCCATACTTCCGTTCCCGTGTTCAAGATATTCTGGTAGAAACTAAACATGACAAACAGTAATACAATTTGCAATGCAACCACAACAAAAAACTTAATCTTTATATTCATATTTAAGAAGTCTTTAACTTTTTCTGTCGCATTTGGAGAAAGATCGCCGATACTAGCAGTGTTATCCCAACAAGTACAAAGACTGACCCTGATTGTAGTAAACCCGAAAATGACAGTTCAATGACTTTTATTGTGACAGCCAAGACCAATAACAATATTCCATACAGCTTTTTCCAAGAAACTTTGTCGGTCAAACCCCTTCGTATTATGAGCATAGGCCACAACAGAAAAACAAGGCTGGATACTGATGTGAATAATACTCGAAATATTGAAAAATCATTGTTTGTAGTATATGTTGACATCTGACTATTAGTATTAAAAATAGATAATATCAGTACAAATGGCAAAAGCATCGTAATCAACACACCTAAAAATTCAGTTTTTGAAATAAGGTTTTTCCCCAGTGAGTAGATCGAAATAATACCAAATAGCAATACACTAAAAATCAAAGAAATAATCATCTTTATATTGCCTTGACTCAAATCCTGACCGATTAAATAAGTGTTTTTTGGGATAAAATAATTTGAAAATATACCTAGCCCAGTAAAAATGATACCAATGAGCACAAACTGCAAATAATAGGTAAATCTCAAATAATATATATGCTTCTCAAGCCATTTAGTACCAAGATATATACCACAAGTGACTAGTGCTGAACTGATGATACCATAAATTGGACGAATCTGGCTACTATTCTCAAAAGTCCAAGAACTCATCAGATAGAACCAGTAGAATAAAAAACCTATTACACTCCAAGTTAGGGCATGAAATGATTTACCAAGATATGAGATGAAGAAGCTGATAGCTAAAACTATGAGTAAAAACAGATCTATAGCCAACCGCGAGTCGGAGCTAATGTTATTTCTCAACACAAATATATAAAACAACTGCCAGCATAATTGACCAGCTGAAATCACACCAAAAACTACAAAACAATTACTCAAAAAATCATGTTGAGAATGAAATGGTGCAAGCCACCTACGATTGCTCGATCGGTTTTTTACAAACAAATAAATTATGATAATGAGAGGGAAAACAGTGATGAGTCCAAGCATACTATAGATAGTGTTGAAATTCAGTAGGTATCGATCTACGCGACTGCTTTGCCAAGAGAATGGTTAGTATGGTCGATATACTGAGTAAAAATATGGTATGTCCGTCAGAGTACTGGTTTGTAATTCTATTAAAATATGGAAACATGCCCGAGATCGCATGTCCACCAACAGCTACCGCTAAAATAGCCAAACTTAGGTACTTGATAATTTTTGAATTGTACAAATAGCCAACTGCTCCAGATCCTAAAAACCAGTAAAATAAACCATCTGACCAATCTAATGGTAAATTGAATATCTGACCTACTAGAAATATCCCACCTCCATATGACAGCAAACCTGCTAAAACAATAGATAGCCCTAGTGTAGTTAGTTTATATTTTTCAATAACCCAAAAACCTACTAGTTCTAAAGTAGAGAAAACAACAACTACCACCCCAAGTTTTATTGGATCGGGGATTACTTCCCAGTTTGAAGCAACCAATGATAAGACACCGAAACCCAGCAACACTGCTCCAAGCAAGCCGATGATGTTGGTGAGTGTCCAAAAATGTCTATCTTGAATCATATTGTAAAAATTAACCTACTACAAAAAATTACCTCTTTGGGGGTGTGATTGTATTAAAAATAATCTTCTTCCTCAGCCACCTTAGGTCTGGTTAATCCAAAATCGTCTAAGCCATCCAACTCATCAAGGATACTTTTCTTAGTAGAAGGTTTAGATGTGCTTGGCATTTTCCCATGGTTTGACTTTACTACATTGATAAAGGCTCCATGCGAAGGCACACTACCTTTCGGAATATAGATAGCGACCTCATCCCCTGGTTGTAAACCTAGCTGCTTCATAGCATATGTACTACTTGCCTTTAATAGTTTTACAGGGTGAGGATACCCCTCTAGTGAAACCACGTAATTGTCAGCAATGATATCAAATATACCCACAATACGTTCTCTCTCAACTGGCGAAATAAGTTTAAATTTCTCTCCATCTGTTAATGAAATCCACTTCATACGATCACCCACAACTAATTGTGTCTTGGATGCATAGTTCTGCGGAACTACATAAACTTTTGCGTTATCTCCAACCATCTGTTCCCCATCAAAAGTCCCCTCCACAACCTCTAGGGCATTACTCTCATCCATGCTAACTGTTCTGTGTGCGGAGGGTCTGGAAAAATCATCAGTCAGTGAAACTCCTTTATCATCGCTGAGTTGCATGAGTAATATTTTTGCTGATCTTAGGTTTGTTTCAGCTACTTCAATGAAATTTAAAATACTTTGAATTTTTTTATGAGCCATAATTTTTTTGTTTACTAAAGGTTTAATAATGATTAATCACACACAAATTGTAATACGGCTCTTTGTCAACCTCACAAAACGAGTCACTCATAAAAAGCTCTACTTTGACAAGCTAGTGTTATCACAACACTATTATTTCTATGTCTATCTACTTGGATACAGCCTTGGAAATCGCACGAGAGGCGGGGGAAATCATAAAAACACATTTTTCACTCAACATGAATACCGATTGGAAACCTGATGGTACTCCCGTTACAGCTGCAGATCTAGCTATTAATTCGTTAGTGATTATGCGTATCAATAGTGTTTTTCCTGATCATTCTATTCTCGGAGAAGAGGAGTCAGCTTCGACAGAATCTCAGTACGTGTGGGTATGTGATCCAATTGACGGGACAATTCCGTTTTCAAGTGGCGTTCCTATTTGCGCCTTTTCTCTTGCACTAGTTAAAGATGGTGAAAGCATTCTAGGTGTTGCATTTGATCCATTTATGAGTCGCTTGGTATGGGCAGAAAAAGGAAAAGGTGCATTTCTCAACGGCGAAAAGATCGATGTAAATCAAAATTCAACCCTCCCAAATAGTGTGATTAGTGTAGATACAGCAAATTCAGCCTACAAAAACCTTTCACATTTTAGGCAACAACTATTAGATGAAAATGTTTTGATTCTGGGGTTAAACTCTTCGGTGTATTGTTGTATTCTCGTGGCTGTTGGTCAGTTTTCAGCGCACATATATTCATTTACACACCCATGGGATGGTGCCGCCGTCAAATGTATTGTTGAAGAAGCAGGAGGAAAAGTCACAGATTTACATGGAGACGATAATCAGGACTGGTCGGGGAAAATCAAAGGTTATATTGCCTCAAACGGCTTAGTTCACGATCAGTTGGTAGACCTCATTAATCAATAATATGTCATTTATATCACAAACACTTGCAGAGTTCAAGCCAGATCAAACACTCATCAAAGAATACAAAAACTGGTATGTCTTACTTAGGGAAAAGCAGGTTACACTCGGCAGTCTCATACTACTATGTAAAGACAATGTTGATCAGTTTTCACAAATAACTCCAGAAAGCATCATCGAACTAGGGGCTGTAACTAAACAATTAGAAACTGCTTTAAAACATGGGTTTTGTTTTGATAAAATTAACTATCTGATGTTGATGATGGTCGATCCAGCTGTACACTTTCATGTAATTCCCAGATATTCGACAGATAGGGAGTGTGTAGGTGTTCAATTTAAAGATTTTGGCTGGGATACTAAGCTTCCTGAGGTTCGTATGACAAATGAAATTACAAGTGATACCTTTCAAGCTATTCGACTACACATAAGAAACCTTTTTGAATCAAATAGTTGATTGGGGTTTAGCTCAAAAACTGAGACATTTATCCTAAAAGACTATTCCAATCTCGCTCAAATCCCTCA
>JAYWFX010000101.1:0-45329 GCA_043778575.1 bacterium
ATGAGAAGTCTTACCCAAAGGCTTTTTTCAAAGATGGTTAGTATTCGAGTTGGTCAAGAAAACATAGAAAATATAAAAAAGTTCAATGAGTTTATACTAAAATATAGTGTACCAGCGATTGGTGTAGGTATTGACCCAACTGTTATTTTAGATCGTTTTCCAGATCTGTGTGATAGCGGGCAGGCACTAAACTATATAATACAGGTGTTTGCGGAAAACTTAATTGAAACACTAGATACTGATGATATTAAAAATAAAATTAAAACAAAAACACAGCAAAATGCTAAACTTTTACTAAATTTGGCTATAAAAAGCTCGGACAACAGTGCTAAACAAACAGACCCTTCAGTTGAAATACAAAACCTATTCAACGAATTTATATCATCATGTCACCCGTATTTTGTAGCTCAAAGTCCCACGCCTGATATAGAAAGAGCAAAAAAAGTGTTTATCGTACTCTGGACGAATATACAGAATCTTCCTGAATTGGCTTCGACTGATATGAGTATTTGTTTCAATATAGCTTGGATTAACTATTCTGCCAGTCGAAACAGCCAGTATACAAATATTGGTTTTACAAAGCATTAGATTAAATGGATTATATTTAAACCCAAGATTGTTCGGTTTGCCAATTTCATTTTATGTCAGAGTAAAAGCCAGTACTTTTTAACAGGTCAGTTGACACTTTTTTGAAAAGAATTTTGTATTTATTTATTGTAATTTTAGTGATTATTTTGCTGAAAATGTGAAGTAAATCGCTCACACTCCCACATATATGAAGACTTTTGACATACAAAACAAACGCCTACAAGCTAAACTCATATATGATGACACGCCAGAATCCGCTCAGCCAATTGCCTCAAAACTATCCAACGATCCAAAGAGAACAGTGATTAGTGGTAGTGGTATAACCTTGTCTCGTAGGTTGATCTCTGTAGATGGGGTGCTGCGAAGTGATACAAAGTCAAAAAAGTCTGTAGAGATCAAGAGATTAGAGACAAATCAAGGTACCCAACTAACTTTACCATTTCAATCAACGGAGAGTGACGAGCTGAAATTCCCTATTCTCCAGGACGTCATACCTAAGTTTGTCAAAATAGACACTGCTCAAAAACCAAATTTACAGGAAGCTTATAAAAGTCTTTCTTCTCACCCGTATATTCAGACAAACCAACAAAATACACCGAGTCGATACAATCAATTTAGAAAATACTTAGGTTTGCTGACTGCTAGTTTTGGTATAGTAATCATGCTCAGTACTGGGATTGTAGCTCTAGGTTCAAAAATGACCAATAGTAGTTTTAATCTATCAAACTTTTCAACTGCCAAGGATCAAACTGTACGCAATCTTGAAGTTGCTGGAGTCACAGAGGATCGCAGTGTAGACATGCAAAAAGAACTGTATA
This sequence comes from bacterium, assembly GCA_043778575.1. Classification (GTDB taxonomy): domain Bacteria; phylum Patescibacteriota; class JACMRA01; order JACMRA01; family JACMRA01; genus JAYWFX01. The sequence goes on from JAYWFX010000101.1 coordinate 1,407, forward strand.
GAGAGTGGATATTAGCCACAAATAACGGTGTATATAGTGACCCAGACGCTGATTTAGACAAAGATGGTTTGACAAACGATGAAGAGCGAAAACTAGGTACGAATCCAATTCTTGGGAATACATGCGGGGGAGACAAAAACGATTCTGAAAAGTTGTTTTATTTGATAAATCCTGTGACCTGTAAGTCTATAGATTTCGAGAAAGCTGATGAGGTTGCATTGTTTAATCAAGTTATCAATGTAGACAAAGTGAAAAAAGAATTTGTCGCAAACATAAACCAACAACCAGTAGCAGCTCCTAACGCCGATACCAAGATTGATGATAAAAACATACTCGGCCTCTTTGGTGTAACCACCTTTGCTGAGCTCGACAAAGTAAACCTCAATGCAGTGAAAAACGAGGCTCAAGACGTCAGTAAAAAAGCGGAACTCAAAGGACAGTACCTCAGTACTATTTCCAAAATCGATAAATATATTTCCCAGTATCGTAGCTATGAGCCCTTTGACAGAAATTATACTCCGCCAGTACACCCAGCAAAATACCTAGAAGTATCACTCAAATACAACGTACCGCTCAAATACGTCTTGGCTGTAGCTCAGGCTGAGAGTCGTTTTGGTACAGACAGGTATACTCAAAACGGCAACCCCACTCGCATAGGAAAAAATCAAAATGTATACTCTATAGGTCTGACCGATTCTCCTGATATAATTGACACTTCATACCCTACATGGGACGATGGGGTAGAGGGTTTTGGTAGATGGTATAAACGGTTTGCAGATAGCGGTGTCTCTGATTGTAGAAAGTGGAAAATATTTAATCCAAACGGGGATTATTGTGCAAAGATCACTGATATGGCAAATATAGCAGAAATAGCCACAAAACCATAATGATAGTTCTCGCTCCCCAGATTTGACATATATCGGTGTGTTTGCTTTGAACAGATTGTATTTTATATGATCCGATTTTCTTCTGTACTCTTTCTTTTGATTGTGTTGTTATCAGTTTTGGCAGTGCCAGCTTTTGCTCAACCAGCTCCAGACACAGTATACATTAGTGAGGTTAGTTATGCTGGAAGTGTGGCAGATAATCAGTGTAAAAATTCTGGGACAAATGCCAGTAAATGCAGCAATGATAAGTGGTTTGAAGTCTACAATCCTAGCTCTGTAGCTGTTAATCTCCAAGGATGGAAAATTGGAATTGGTAACCGAAAAGATGGTTCTGGAAATTATGCAACTACAGCTACTATCAATCAAAATCTACAAATACTACCTCGATCACCATTGGTAATTTCTAGTAAAGATAGTGGACTCAATAGTGTGTTAGATATTTCTGGTGTTAATCATTTTGCACTCGCCTCACTGTTTGGTATGAGCAACAATACACCCAGTTTAAAATACCTGAGGGTTGCCCTTATTTCTCCTGAAAATATTCGCTTTGAGAGATTTATTGAAAACTTAGATTTGATTGAAAAGAATAATAGTATAGATCAAACCAAAGGTAAAAAGACAACTTTAGAGTTTGATTCAGAGGGAAATCCAAGTTTTGCATCATCAGCCTTTTTTGGAAATAATTTTGGTTCCCCCGCATCAGTATTTATACCAGTATCAAAATCTGATACCATACCAGAGCCTGACGTCGTTGGGGGTCAATTGCCAGTTACTTTACCTAGCATACCAGATACTACTTTGGGTGCTGCTCAATCTCCAACAACAATGCCAGAATCAGTTGCTGACCTACAAGCAGTTCTAGAGCTAGTACCAACACCTGATCAATTGGTTCAACAACTTCCTCAGACGCAACCTGTGGTAGTACCAAGTGTTATTCCTGAGATTACTACAAAACCTGCACTAGAGTTGCAACCCCAGTTAGAATTCCAGTCATTCTCCGAAAAGTTGCCAACCTCACCAGTCACACTGCAACCCCAAGAAAAAGTACAATCCATATCTATATTCACACCTACAAACATAGATCAAGCACAAACAAAGTCAGAGTTGATTCCAGCTGTGTCATTTTCACAACCTGCACTTATTCACTGGTATAACGGTTTGATTGTGCAGATGAGTTTAATTTTATGTCTTGGAGTCTCGACTCTGGTTTCAGGAAATTCCTTGACAAGAAAAGCTCAAATTGAGACTATTGGGTCAGTTTAAATAACAAATTATGCTCGGTAATCTTAAAAACGCAGGGAGTACTTTGGCAAAAGCCAATGATATTAGACAACAACAAGCAAAACTTCAGAAACTTTTATCTGAAATTCGCGTAACTGGTGTCAGTAAAAACGGAAAAGTCACGGTGACAATCACAGGTGAACAAAAAATCGTAGATATTACAATCGATCCAGCTCTGATTAAATTTGTGTATGAGAACTTTATCTCAGCTGACAAACCAGATACGATGCTTGCTAAAGCAATTATGGAAGCCGTGGACGATGCTATTAGTAAAGTCCAAGGAGAAGTAGTAAAAAAGATGCAAGAAACAGGTAGTCTAGGTGATCTTATGTCAATGCTCCAAGCTGCAAGTGGCCCACAAGCATAAACAAGACGATAAAGAAACCCTCAAAGGATTCAAGCAAAACCTTCCCGTAAAAATCTGTATAAACTGTAAACGTCAGTTTCAATATAGAAAAAAGTGGAGGGATGTTTGGGTTTCAGTTTTATATTGTAGTCACAAATGTAAAATGCAATCAAAAAAATCTCGAAGCTCAGTAATATGACAAAATACACACAAATTAGTCCTGCAATTCATTTGATATCTCAAAACATTGATCGCAAAAAAGTAAAAATTGACATTACATTTACTTCTGGTGGAAGTTGGTTTGAAAATGATGGGGATTATGGTAAGCTTCATTTAGTTGAGCACTGTATTGCATCGCGAACGAAAAAGATGAGCTTTCAGCAACTCAAAGACTATGAGTTTAGGCAGAATATTTATCTCAATGCGTTTACTGGTAGGGTGACCATGGGTCTTGATGGATCAGGTCATATCAGTGATTTTGATAGCCTTTCTAGTAACTTACTGGAGATGGCCTTTGAGCCCACATTTGAACAGACAATTTTAGACAAAGAGAAGGAAATTGTACTTAGGGAAATTAGTCAGCGTCGTGGAGACCCCAGCTATCAAGTATATTTTGATACAGTAAAGCAATTATACACACCAGACTCCCTAGAAATCAAAGAACCACTGGGAGATGCCCAAATGGTAGCAACCACAACACTCGAAGATTTTTATAGGCTTCATGCCAACTCTTTGAGAAAAAGTCACGTAATCATCTGTGCTAGTGGAGACTTTGATGAAAGCCTGTTACAGGACAAAATCGCAGCTTTCTTGTCAAACAACTCTGAGTTATCATTGCATGGTGATAATCGAAATAGGGTAGATTATACACCCCAAAACACCCTTCAACCTTTTGATTTTAGACCAATTGTTCATCCTCTAGGTCATGATCATGTTGAGCTCAGTATTTTTATTCCATGTTTAGTCAATTTTGAGAACATACCAATTCGGCATATATTTCGTAGTTTGTTTCTGGATCATAATGGGGTTTTATATGATCGTCTTCGTGAGGAACTGCAGTTGGTATATAGTCTGCAAAGCGAATTTTCTTTTGATACTCAGCACCTACAATTATACTTATCTTGTGAGATTAAATATGTAAAACAGATTGTTGATGAGGTAAAAAATATCTTGAGCAATTTTGATAAATACTTTAAACCAGAGCGTTTTGAGCAATTCAAAGACATGATAACCAAAAAACAGGATTTGGCAGCAGATGTTTTGGGTGCAGAGACTAGTTTTACTGAAAATATGTTATCCACATATGGCATCCCAGAACTGTATGGTTCGTATACAAAACGTCTGGAGGGTGTAGAGGTTGTTGAGATAGATAGTCTATACCAGGAACTGTGTTTATCGCTGAATTCTCTTCAAGTATCCGCAGTGAGTAAAGATCCAAAAATACAAGAAATAGTTCTCTAGGTATTGGTTTACGACTTAACTCTCATTTTTATGACACAAAAATAACCCCAGACGAAGGGTATATTTTTATTTTCCAAAAGATTGCTATTTTGAATTTTTTACTGCTTCTTTCAAAGTTTTTCCTACCTTGAAGCCGACACTCTTTGATGCTTTGATGCTCATCTTTGCACGAGTTTTTGGATTGATACCCTGTCGAGCACTTCTGGTAACTGGTCTAAACAACCCGAAGCCGGTGATATTGATTTCGAATCCATCTACAAGTTTATCTGTAACTGTATCGATAAAACCTACTAGAAACTTTTCTCCCTGTGACTTTGATACACCCATGTTTGTAGCTAATGCTTCAATGAGTTCTGTGCGGTTAATTTTTTTTGGTGCTGTAGCCATAAATAAAACGATACAAACGTATGTATTCGAATTGTTAAAAGCTATATAGTATAATTGTCAAGAACTTGACGAACTCGTTGTCTTGTAATCCTATAAGTACAGGTACTTGGAGATGTCGCATAGTGGTCTAGTGCGCCCGCCTGGAAAGCGTGTTGGGTGAAAGCCCTCGAGAGTTCGAATCTCTCCATCTCCGCCATCCAATTTTTTAAAATATTTTCATACAGACTTTTTGATAGCCCATGTTGTTTCAAACCCATTTACAGGAATTAGATTTTTTACAACACCTCGGATTTACGGTTAATCCTCTCAACAGTAACGCGAATAACGTAGATGAAATCTGGGATCAAGGTCAAAAACTCTATAAACAAAAAGATTCACTTACGTATCCAATTGACGGATTAGTGGTAAAAACAAACAATTTACAAGACGTAAAAATAGCAGGTGTAGTTGGCAAAACACCTAGAGCATGGTCGGCTGTAAAATTTGCACCGCAGGAGGTAACCACCCAAATAATCGGTGTATCTTGGCAAATAGGTAGAACTGGAAAAGTGACGCCTGTGGCAGATTTACAACCAGTAGAGTTGTCTGGAACAACGGTAAAAAGAGCGACTCTTCATAATTTTAAAGAATTTATAGATTCTGATTTGCATAGTGGAGATTCAGTTGTGGTGAGGAAAGCCGGTGAAATTATACCAGAGGTGATACACATCCTAACACATCTGCGAAAGGAAAATTCAGAATCTTTCACAGCACCGCTGATTTGTCCAGAATGTTCTTCAGAACTTGAGAAAAGTATTACTGGGATCGATGTTTTTTGTTTAAATTCTCAGCGTTGCCCTATACAAATAAAAGAAAGGTTGTCGTATTTTTGTAGTAGAAACATAGGAAATATTAGCGGATTATCAGATAAACAGATCGAAAGATTTATTGAGTTATATCAGGTTTTTGATATTTATGATTTGTACACACTTCCGTTTGATAAAATTGGAGAACTGGATGGGTTTGGAGAAAAATCTGTAACAAACCTCCAAACCTCCATACAGAACAGTAGAGAGATATCAGACTACAAGTTTTTAGCTGGTCTGTCGATAGATGGTGTGGGCCCAGAGGTAGCTAAACTCATTTGCCAAAAAATAGTTGATAAAGAATCATAACAATGGCTCGAAATGTAATTATTATTCATGGTGGGGATAGCTACAAAAAATATGAAGAATACTTACAAGTGCTTCAGAGTAATCCTGTCAGAATCAAAGACAATCTCAAATCTTGGAAATCTAGTTTGCAGACCCAGTTGGGTGATTCGTACAAAGTAATTGTCCCTGAATTTCCAAATCCTCAAAACGCTCACTATACTGAGTGGCAGATAGTTTTTAATCATCTCAAGTCGTATATCGATGAGCAGACTATCTTGATAGGTCATAGTCTTGGTGGAATGTTTTTGACTCAGTACCTCTCCCATAATTTGATGAAGATAGCACAACTTCATCTTGTTGCCTCTGGGTTGAGCTCTGAGGGTAGTTTTTTGGCACCAAGTGATTGCACTGCAATTCAACTCGGAAGTCAATCGATTCACATTTGGCATTCTGTCGATGATGAGGTTGTCCCGTTTGCTAGCTCTCTAGCTCTCAAAAAATCAATACCTAAAGCTCATTTACATCAATTTGTAGGCAAAGGTCACTTTAATCAAACAGAGTTTCCTGAACTTATAGAAATGATTGTGCAGTGTTAATGTGTTGAAAGATATTTTTATTTTTGAACACCAAAAAAGACGGTATTACCCGTCTGCGAAATTATTTTTGCTTTAGTCCCAGATATTGTTTGATTAGTACCAGTTATGGCTATTCCAAAACACCCTTGCACCATTTGGGTTCCCATATCTGTTTTTGATGTAATCAATTGTCCAGTTTACTTGTACAGTTCCGTTTGTGGCATAGTCAGCTCCGTATCCTGCCATCTTACTGCAGGGTAATGATTGACCAAGTCCACATGCTCCGCTAGATGCATTTACTGCCCTAGGGTTCCAGCCTGATTCACGAGTGATGATAAAATCAAATGCTGACCAGTTATCGCAACCAAACACCTCACAGATTCTTGTGTAGGCATAACCTTTTAGATCTCCACTTGGTGGTATGGATATTGGAGTTATTTGGGTCGTGGCTTGCTGTGTCTGCTGCTGAGCGATGGCTTGTTGGGCTTTTGCTTGCTCAGTTTGTTGTATGCGTTGGATTTCAGCTTGTTTAGCTTTCTCCTCGGCTTGTTTTTTTTCCTCTTCAGCTTTTTGCTGTTCTTTGATTCGCTCTTGCTCTACACGCTCACGTTCGATGCGTTGTTGCTCAAGCTTTTTTTGACTAGATAAAGCTGTGGTACGATAGTAATCAAAACTAAAATTGTATGATTTGTATTTACCAGAGACTGTATTAGAAGTAAAAGATCCTTGTGCACTAACAACTATGCCTGAAGTAAGATAGTTTAGTCTTACAGGCAGTTTACTAGTGTTAGCTAAATAGGGCAGAACGAAAAAGATCGGGAGGGATATTAGTATAAATCGAATCCAATAGTACATATTGAGTTTCAGGAAGCGATCCTAAAACGGTTAATAGCTGTTACGCCCGCCGAGTCTAGCACACTTTTTCGTGTAGCGCAAGTTTTATTTAAAAATATTTGATTTATGATTTCAAGTTGCTCCGCAGAATTGTATCACAGGGCTAGTTTATTTTGTTGATCAGCACTAGGCTGTCGGTTGGTAAATATATGTTGTCAGCTAGGCCGTTGATTCTTACTAGTGCAAATTCAAGAACAACTCCAGACACATCGCATTGAATCTTTTGTGAGGTGAGGCTGTGAATGTAAACGAGCTTATTAGCATTGGTAGTTCCAGCCTCTAAACATTTGGCATTTCTATATGACTCACGGGCTGTGTTAATTTTTGCATATGATTTTTCTTTGAGATTGCGAGTGAATTTTGTTGATATTAGTGATAACTCATTTGTTTTAGTGATGGTGTTTTGTGTGCCAGACTTCTGTACATAATCAGCACTTATGGTAAAAAGATCAAATTGTTTGAAAGCAAAGGGTAGGGGTTTGGTACTATATTTTAGGGTAAAACTACTCGAACAGTTGGTCAGTGTTTCTTTTGTTACACAATCTCCCTCACCAAAAGTGATATTAGAATCAGTACGATCAGTAACTATGAGTGCTTTTTTACTAAACGATAACACTTTTGGGGTTGGTTGGTTTGATATTTCTGACACCAAAGATGCTTCGATATAGCCCATGTCTTCGTTGGTTTTGGTGCTAATAATCTTTATCATCTGGTAATTAAATCCGTTTAGTGAGCAAAAGACTCGATCATAACTGGTTGTTTTGGCTACTTCAAATATCGTGTTGGGGTAAATGGTTTGTAGTACTGTGCAATTTTTATCTCGTAGCTTTTGGTGTTTTAATCCTGTTGTTATGGTGTCTAAAGAGAAAACACTTTCATTTGTCACAATTTCTAATTCGGGCTGGTTAGAATCCGTTTTTTTACTCTGTATTTCATTCGTTTGCTTTGATTCTTCTGGTGTTTGATCTGTTTTTTGAGGAGCTTTTGCAAGCTCAGGAGGTTGTATGTTTGTAATCAGTGCAGGTGTTTTGTTTACAATGTCGCCAGATTGTTTCATAGTGTTATTCTGAAATATATCTTCGATTATGGTCACCTTTTGTTGGTTATCAGCTTTAGCTTGGTCAGTGTTTTGATTTGTAATAACTGACCCTACACCAATCATAGCCGCTAAGACAAAGATAGAAACAGTACTAACTATGATATTTTTTGTTTTTGAGAGCATTTAAGCTCAGTATGGCATACTACCCAATGTTTTGCAATTGACTGTTCTGCTGTGTTATGTGTGACTAGATCTATATGTCAAACAGATCGTTGTTTGTGGTTGGCGACGACGCCCAAAGTATTTACGCTTTTCGTGGTTCAAAGATTGAAATTATCTTGCATTTTGAAGACGAATACCCTGGGAGCAAAGAAATTGTATTGAATCAAAACTATCGAAGCACTCAGCCTATTTTAGATTTGGCTGAAAAAGTCTTGTCTCATAATCCTGATCAAAAGAAGAAAGCATTGTTTACACAAAATGACGACACGCTGATGGTAAAATATCACTTGGCTCGAAATGAGCGTGATGAAGCTGAGTATATTATCAAGCAAATACATCAACAATATGTCACTCAAGACGATAAACCAATGAAATCTAGCAATGTAGAGTTTGTGCCTGATGAAAACATGTTTGCCAATGTTACTTTGGATGATGATAGCTCTCCAATCGATACAGCTGTCGGAAATATGTTTGATTTCTATATGAAAGATTTTTCGCTTTCGAGCCTGAGCCCATCTTTGAGTAGTTACAAATCAAACTCATGGCAAGTCCCAGAATACAACTGGAAAACTATCACAGAGCTCAATAATTGTGCAGTTTTGTATCGCACTCACTCTCAAAGTAGAAGTATCGAGGAAACTTTTTTAAAACACGGTATACCATATCGACTAGTGTCAGGTACTCGGTTCTTGGATAGAAAAGAAGTCAAAGATGCTGTTTCAATTCTAAAATATCTGGTCAATAGCGAAGATAATTTGAGCCTAAACAGATTTTTACCATTGGTTATGGATGGTGTTGGTCCTAAAACCATGGAAAAGATCATAGCCTATTTACAAGATTTTGATTATCCTTTACCTCCAAAGCACCAAGAGCAAGTTGTCGAGCTACTCACTAAACTGCACTCAGTCTGGGAAAACAACACCACGCTCATTGATATGACTAAAGATGTGCTGGTGTCATCTGGCTACATGAGATATCTACACGATGAGTATCCTGAAAAAAATGAACGCGAAGCCAGATTAGAAAACATAGGTGAGTTATACTCTTTGATGCTTCCTTTTGATGAAGACCAAAGCATATCACTTCAGGATCGACTCAGGGATTTTTTAGCACAAATTTTGTTGATGTCAGGATTGGATAAAGATGATGCCGATGAGACACCGAAAATCAGTCTGATGAGTTTACACCAAAGCAAGGGATTGGAGTTTGAGACTGTGTTTTTGATTGGGGTAGAGGATGGATTATTGCCACATGGAAATAGTTTGATGGAGCCAGATGGGTTTGCTGAGGAGGTTCGATTGGCATATGTCGGTGTCACTAGAGCTAAAAAGTATTTACATCTTATTTCGGCTGATAGTAGGGTTCAGTTTGGACAAATAAAAGCAAATCCACCATCGAGAATTTTTAGACCATTTTTGGAGAGTAGCTGTTTGCGGGTTAGGTAACTGTTCTCACACTTATTTTGACACAGTGCTAAACCTCTGTGAGGGTAGGGGTGATGTCCGACTTCCGAGATACTATCAAAGACCTAGTCAAAAATCTGCCAGAAAAGCCGGGGGTGTACCGTTATTATGCTGAAGATGGTTTACTACTCTACATCGGTAAGGCTAAAAACTTAAAAAAACGAGTTAGTTCATATTTTCAGGAGGGTCGACCAAAAAACCAACGACTTACCCTGATGATAAGTCAAATTCAAAGAGTGGAATATACTGTGGTATCAACTGAATCAGAGAGTTTAATTCTAGAAGCAAATTTGATTCATAATCTCCAACCCAAGTACAATATCTTGCTCAAAGACGATAAAAACTATGTGTATGTGCGTGTCACTAATGACGAAATACCGAGCATTTTTTTGATTCGAAAGAAGTATGACAAGAACAGTCACTATTTTGGGCCCTACACCAAGCGATTTGGGATAAATGAGACACTACGTACACTGAGACAAATCTTTCCCTACTGTCAGGAACGAACACTTAAAAATAGACCGTGTGGGTATGTGAGCATTCACCAGTGCGATGGAATCTGTGCTGGGCTAGAAAGTAAAACTGATTATCTAGAAAAAATTCATCAAATTGAGCAGGTATTAAATGGTGATATGGCTGCCGCTGAAGGTTTTATATCTACAAAAATGAAACAGGCTATTGTGATCGGAAATTTTGAGTTGGCAGGGTTGTGGAGAGATAGACTAAATCTCCTAAAAGATACTATCGTAGATCAAAAAATCATTTTACCTAACCCTCAAAACCTAGATATAGTTACTTTGGTTGTGGATCAGGATGAGCGAGGACTACAAATCGGTAGTGTATGTATTCAGTCAATTCGTGATGGAAAAATGATCAATGTAAATAACTTTTTGCTTTCGGGTACAGAGGAGTCAGAGGAGTATGAAGATCAGGATACAAATCTGCAGTTGGTGTGCAAATCATTTCTACAACGATTCATGAGCAGTTACTATAGCTCACGCACAGAGGTAGTGGATGTGATAGTGCAAAGCTGGGGTTTTGAGGGTGAGTTGTAGTTGATTGACTATGACATAAAAAACAAGTACCGTTAGGTCTAAATGACTTCTCTCAACAACCTCTTTTATCCTAAATCTTTAGCAGTTATAGGTGCTTCGACGGACTCATCTAAAATTGGCAACATAATTACTAAAAATATTATTGAGAGTAGGTATTCGGGTGGGCTGTATTTGGTTAATCCAAAAGGGGGTGTGATTTTGAATCAACAGGCTGTTTCGAGTGTTTCTGATATAAATGTAGATTTAGACTTAGCAATTGTATGCATTCCCGCAAAACTTGTTGTTCAGTCTCTGGAGGAATTAGGTCAAAAAAAGTGCAGGTTTGCTATTGTTGTTGCTGCAGGATTCAAGGAAGTTGGGGAAGATGGTTTACACCTAGAGAATAAGATCTTGGAGATTGCTAAAAAATACAATATTCGAATTGTGGGTCCTAACTGTCTTGGAATTATCAACATGGACTCCAGTTTTTGTTTAAACGGATCTTTTGACTTTTTTCCTAAAACATTTGGAAACGTATCAATAATTTCTCAATCTGGTGCTCTTATTTCTATTTTGATAGATGAAGTTTGCAAGTCTGGGGCTGGGTTACAAAAAGTAATTTCGATGGGAAATAAGTCTGATTTGAATGAAAATGATTTTATAGAATTTCTTGCTGAGGATAAAAAAACTGACGTTATCGGGGTATATCTTGAGTCATTTTGTGACGGCAAAAGATTGTGTGAAATTATCAAAAAAAGTCCAAAACCAGTTGTTGTTTTCAAAGTGGGAAGTAGTAAGAGGGCTCAACAAGCCGCAATGTCTCACACTGGATCGCTAGCTGGGGACGACATGGTGGCCCGCAGTCATCTATTAGCATCGGGTGCTTATTTGGTGGACTCTGTCGAAGATTTTTCTTTGCTGCTTTCTTTTATTTCATTTTATCATGATAGATTGGGGGTTCAAGATGCTGACGAATTCTCACAACCGATTGTCATAACTAATGCTGGTGGGGTGGGTGTTGCCACTCTTGATGCTATGTCTAGATTGGGTTTAGAGCCAAAAACTATTGATACTCAGATGGAGAGTGAAATTAAGATGTTGATTCCTCAGAGTGGATCTGCCCATAACCCTATCGATATCCTCGGTGACGCCCCAGCCAAAAGATACTGCGACACACTCAAACATATATCTTTGTTGACCACTAACCCCATTTTACTCATAGCCACACCCCAGATAAACACAGAGGTTGAAAAAACTGCCAAACAGACCATATCTATCATCCAAGACAGTGATTCAATAGTACTTCCCATTTTTATGGGTGATGATCATGTGGTTGCTGGAAGAAAACTATTCTACAGTAATAATATTGTGTGTTTCTCGTATCCAGATGACGCACTAGCAGTTATTAAAAATATTTCAAACACACTTTCGGCTGTTAAGGAGCTAAAAAACAATCGGCAAGAATATACCACCACGAAAACAGTTCAAGCCACTACGGATTTTGTAAAACTACAGCAGATGGCTAAAGATTTTGATTTGCCAGTACCAGATTTTGAGATTGTTGGTGAATACGCAGACTTAGAGAGGGCTATAGAGCGAATCAGTCTTCCGTGTATGATAAAGGTGGTCAGTGGTGATGTCATGCACCGCAGCGATCAACAAATGGTACAAAAGGTTGATTCTATACAAGAAATTGCTGCTTTTATTGAAACGTTTTCACAATCCCAGATTGCTGTATGTAAACTTGCTGAATCGGGTATAGAGGTGTTTATAGGTATAAAAAACGACTCTCAATTTGGACTGACTATGCTTGTCGGGTCTGGTGGTGTTTACTCTGAAGTCTGGAAAGATATAGTTAGTATACCGCTTCCAGCCAGTGCTGAACAAATTCTTAACGGTTTTAAACGAACGAAAATATATACCATAATCAACGGATTTAGAAACAAGGTGTGGGATACTCGGTCAGTTATCGATACGTCACTCTCTTTGCAGCGATTAGCATTGTCTCTAGATTCGTTTGAAAGTATAGAGATCAACCCTCTGATCGTAAATCACATTGGTGCAAGTGTGGTTGATATTAAAATTAGTTTAAGTTGATAGAAGCTAGTAGCTCATCGATAAATTTATTTGTTGTACTGCTATTTGGTGATGATTCAGGTGCCCTAGATATTTTTACTAGATAGTAGTTATTTACTGTCACTATAGTGTAGTATGTTATATTGGGTGCGTTTTCAGTAACTATTTTACTAGCCGTTATATTTTTTCGCAGAGTTATATTTTTATCTTTTAGCTGAGATCCTGTGCCAAGATATTTTAGAACCTGTAGGTCATATCCATCTCTATCAAACTTGTTGTCGTATCCAGATGTAGTTACTTCTAAACCATATTTTTGGTCGCCAATAGTTTTGTTAAAACTAGAATTTGTAGCTATTTTACCAGTAATTGCAGATGCCTCTACAGTCTTTTTCTCTGACACAAAACCCTCTGGTGTGGGTGTGTTTAGCAACAAACTAAAACCATCACCAGACACAATATTACTAGGAATACTCTCAGAATCAGTTTTTTTAGCCACCTGAGTAGTTTTTGTTTTGCTTGATGTTTGAGTGCTGATATACTTGTAGCCTAAATAAACTCCACCACACAACAGTGCTATCAATAGTAAAACAAGGACAAACCACCAGAGTGATAAAGTATTTGATCTGGTAGATTTTGTGTTAATTCTATCACGAATTTCTTTTTCCTTGGTAACTACAAAGTCTTCAAATACTGATTTTGGCTCTAATGCTTTTTGAAAATCAAAATGCTGTGACACACTCTTAATCAAATTGAGGTGGCACAGTTTGTCAATTATCAATTCTGGCAATTGCGTCTAAATAATACCCTAGCCACACCACGCAAAACCAAGCCACACCTACACCAGTGACACTTTGAGGTAGAAAATTTGTAGTTATTATAGTTTTGTTGCCCAAAATAAATGTGTGCTCAGTCCAATCAAAAGATAATCTTGGATTGCACACAGCCTCGCAGTTTGGAATTTCTCCAGAAAGATGGTGGTGATCAGTTATTATCAAATCGCATTGAGATGAGTTATTTTGTTTCATCTCAGAAATCTTCATCGCCTCCAAAACGCTATTTATTCCACAATCCACACTAATAATTAAATCGTTATTATATGCGAGCTCTTCAACAGCTAGTACATTCATGCCGTAACCTTCAGTAAATCTATCTGGTGCGTAAAAACTCAACTTTTCTCTCTTGAATCCAAGCTCTATTAGTCCCCAATACATTGTAGCAGTCGCAGTAACGGCATCAGTGTCGTAATCTGAATAAATACAAATCCTCTGATTTTTTATTAGTGCAGTTTGTAGCCTATTACAGAATTTTTCAACTGTATAAATATACGGTAATTCTGAAGCAAAATGCTCTGAGCTAAACTGAGTAAAAAATGTCTCTATACGGCGGTGATTTACGCCTGATACGAATCTTTGTGTATAATCATATACTTTTTTATTCATATTGAGTTTTTTCTTTAATTATATTTGTTTCTAAACCAGATAGTAGTCCAATAAGTATAAAAATAGGCATGATAAAAATAGGAGAAAATGTGTTCCATTGTACATAATATGCAATCAACGAGCCGATTAGGGTTATTCGAGAAATATTTTCTTGGGTTTTCCAGTTTGTTTCCTCAGCTAGTTTTATTGAACTAACACACACAGGAATGATTAAAAAACTAACAAACATAATCAGTGACAGGATACCCATCTCTAGCCACACCTCAAGATACACATTGTTAACAATAATGAAACTACTATCTGCTTTAAAAGCATTTTTAGCTAATACACCAAACTGCCCACTTCCAATTCCTGTTATGATATTGTTTGGTAACAGATCAAGTGCTCGTTGAACAAAGTCTAATCGTTCAGCTGAGGATCCACTTTCCAAACCAAGCGTACTCAGAGCGTTGCCTGTTATATCCAAAATGGTAGGTCTCGAAGGTTCGTAAAACTGAAACAGTCCTATGATGGAGGTAATTACAGTAGCAAAAAACCCTAACATCTTCATTACTAACTCACGAATGTTGAATTGATTACGACCAATAATTATTATTCCTATTGTTACAATGAGCAAAATTGCACTCGCACCTTTTGATATAGTTAATAAAAAGATTATAGTAAAAAATGTTAATTTACTCAATGCTGTATATCTAGTAGTCTGATTTTTTGGTGATCCAAGTAGAGTGATAACTAAAAACAGTATCGGTATATAGAGCATACCAGCGTAATAGAGAGGTTCAATGGCTGTAGATTGAATTCTTGGTATACCAAACACTGCTTTTGTGTACTGCTCTCTCAAGCCTGTAAACTGAGGAGAAACACCTACTAGATCACCAAAAAATTGATAGACACCAAAAACACTGGTAAAAAAAAGTACAGTTACTGATACTTGTATTCTGCTAAATATATTTTTGGAGGTGGTGGTTAATGATACAAAAAAAGTTGCACCAAAGCATAAAACTGTGGCAATCATGGTTACTAAAAATCGCTTTACATCTGTAATCATAAACCAAGACGGGATCGAGAATACAAAAAACCCTATCCCAACCCACCATTCGATCTGATGGTTTTTACTCATTAATACCTTATCTTTTTTGAATATTAGAGCACAGAAGGTGATTGTGGAGATTATTACCAGTACCTGACTAATACGTAGATTAGCTCCGCCTATTTCTATGCTAGGGATTCTTTCAAAGGGTAGGGAAATAACTATGCTTAATCCTAACTTCTCCAACCAATTATACGATCCGTAGGTGTATACCAAGATAAATATTATACTGATTATCGATGCTCCAAGTATTCCGAACAATACCAATTCCATACATCTATGCTTATTTTGACAACCTTGTTTGGTCAAACTATCTGCTAATCAGGTTGACACCTCGCTGAATTTCACCTCCATCCACAATCAACCTTTTGTCTGGATCGTATCTGTGAACTATCTCTCTTCCTAGGCTTAGAGATGGTGTCATCAAACCAGATTGACCTATAAATCTGAGATTCTGAGAATTGCTAGTTTTTGGTAAGGAAAACGTAGTGTCTACTGTTGTCGTTTCTTGGTCACTGAGATATAATCCTAGTACTTTACTAGTATCAAGTTGATTATACACAAATCCTTGATCTTCTTCGTGATAACTATTTAGTATTTCCTGTATTTGAGGCTGAGTCACAGATGTAGATTTGAGCAGGTTTTTATTTAATTGCTTAATATACGGTAAATATAGTCCCATGTTTCGCTTTTGTGGTGAGCTGATCTTCAAATCAAAAGCCTCTTTAGGTAGTTGAAATCCAAAAAATGTTAATGGTGAGACAGTGTTTAATCCTCGTCTTAGTACTGGTTGGTTGGGTAAAATCTGTTTGTATGTAATGTGATACCTAACAGAGTTACTGTCCTGACTTTCTTGATATATATTAAATCGATTTTCTGTGATGAGTCCACGTTTGTCGCCCGATATGTTTGAAATTAGAGGTGAAATCACTTGTTGAGACACTTGATTCTGACAGGTTCCAGATTGCGAGAGTCCAATTTGTTTGCTAAACAATTCAGCCTTATTATCTTTAATCCAGATTTGTATATTCCGATTCAGTATTTCAGATCCCAAAATGGTCGCCAGTGAAATCTTCGGTCGCTTCATTATCTCTTCAAAAAGTTTTGTAAATATAGTAGAAATTTTAGCCTTAGGATTATCAGGAGTTTTAGTTTCGTAGGATGTAATACGTTCTACTTCATCTAAAAAGTTTGTTTTGTTTATTATTAGCCCATCGACATTAATTGCAATATCTCCATCTAAAGCCATAAACACAGCTGGGTTTACAAATATAATGCCATCGTTTTTACCACCATTACTGTTATCCTCGATTTGTTTTGACACAAAAGATGCTGTATCGCGGAAACAGTTAAAATAGTTTGAATCATGAATATTAGGTTTAAATTCAGTCTCCCCTCTAGAGTTTAAAGAAAACATATAACTGGCCGGATGAGTAATAAAATCATTTTGTGATCCACCATCAAAATTATAAATTGATTGACTTTTTGATATCCTCATCTTGCCCTTAAACAGCTCTATGTTTATGTAAGATCCTGTAAATCCTCCAGTAGGTCTTGATTCTCCTATATTTTGAGAAAATAGTGTGTAATACTGATTACCGTTGTGACCAATTATTTTCAATATTTCATTTTTGTTATCACTCAGTAATTCTAGTGTGTCTATAATCTTTCCGATGGTTGAAAATAGTGTAATCACTTTTTTTTGAGAGAGTAGGGAGGCTAAGACGTTTATCCATGTAGTGCTGTTTAGTAACTTCTTAGCTTTTTCTATAAAAGCGGGCAATTTTTTTAGGAATTCTGCAATATCATCGCTAAAGTCTGTTTTGTTGTGTATGTTCTCAAATCCATTAATGCTCAGTATGTAGTATTTGGAAAAATCAATCATTTCTGACCAGATATTTGCTAGTTCCGCTGTTTGATTAAACACAGTACTAATATATAAATCTGAAAAAGGAATAATGCTTGTTATGGTCGATGTGTCTGATTTTACATACTGTTTTAATTCGTCGATATTTTCATACGTTTTACCGCTTACAATTTGAGATATTATGTTCAAGTACTGTGATTTTGACCTTTGAATCTTTGTATTGGTCGTGTTTATGGCAAAGATACTTATGACTATTGTGTATGTTAAGCAGATTGAAAGTGTTTGTATACACACGAACTTTACACCAGCATATTGTTTTTTACATGCAAATACCGAAAAAAAGCTATATTTTAATCCAACAAAAGACATCCTATAAAGGATGAATATATTTTATTTGCATTTTAGTCCAATAGCTATTTTTTGCCTAGATTTAAACTAGATTTCAATTTAGAATAGTATCTCATTTCTAGGTTCAAGCTACGGATAATATATCTCAGTGTGAAAAACATTATTACAGTGAACCAGCAAAAACCGATGATAAGCCATATTCTAGCACCCAGGAATCCCACTTGTGTTTGTCTCATCATGAACCATACCAAACCTAGTACGCCCATCCAAAACAAATTATTAGCAAGAAACGGCAACTTGCTCTTTAAGGGGTTTCGATTGTTTAAAAATTGATTAGAAACAAATAATATTATAGCAATTGTCACAAATGATGCAAATGTATATATAAACAAATAATAAATAAAGCTATTCATCTGCACTACTGGAGTAACCGAAGAATTACCAGCGATACCTTCTAGCCAATATTTGATATCTGATAGTTTTGACTGGTCTATGTATGACATAATATGACTATGTAAGTCCTTAATTTAAATCGTTGACGTACTCTTGAATGGATTTGAGAGATTTTTCGGTTATACCTGTAAATTCTGACACCTCAGCCAATCTAGTTAATAGCTGATCATTGGTATTGATACCATTTTTATCTAAGATACTTTTAATTCTAGGGCTTAATTGAATATCACTTTCAATAGGTGTCTCAGTATTTATTGTTGTTGGCAAAGCTTTTACCGTATCCTTGGAAGGAGTAACAGCAAGTCCTGATTCAATTTTGGAAAATAATTCAATGAGATTATGTAGTATAAAGTTTACTATGTCTGATGGTGATACACTACCGTCAGTCTCAAAATTCACATCAAGCTTGTCATAATTAGTTTTGTCACCAACACGGACTTGCTCTACTTTTATGGATGCTGCAGTAACTGGACTAAATAGAGCATCTACTAAGATATCTTGAGGGTTAATATTGCCAGCCAGATTTATGTCTTCTAAATGAAGATATCCAACACCTCTCGATACTTCAACTTCAAGCTCAAGAGGGTAACCCTTGTTAAGTGAGCAGATATATAAGTCTGGATTAGTAATAATTACACTGGTATGAGAATCAAATGATGCAGCTGTCACAGAACCTTCCTTGTTTACAGATAATTTCAAAGTAGCTTTATCCTCATCAGAAGTGATGTTACAACATAGTAGTTTTAAATTTAGAATTACATCTAATGCATCTTCTACTACACCCTCAATGATTTGATACTCGTGTGTTAAATTATTTATTCTTACCCTAGTCACAGCAACACCAGGCACGGAAGATAGTAAAAATCTTCTGATTGAATTCCCAATTGTATAACCAAACCCAGGCAAGAGTGGTTGAACTGTGAATGTGTGATTAGTAGGGGTGTGATTTACTAATTGAGAATTAATTGTAGGGTATTTTAAATCGAGTGAGGCCAGCATATTTTTGTAATTATTAAGTGTTAAATTTATCGGTTTTGTTGTTGTGTGGTGGGTATAACTGGATTCGAACCAGTGACCTCTTCATTATCAGTGAAGTGCTCTAACCAACTGAGCTACACACCCATAAACCAAAGACCAATATTTTATTGACCAAGCATGATTTTTACTCCTTTTGTCAAGTATATTGAATCACTTGAAACTACTGTAAATGTTAGTGTTTCTTTTTTACCCTTGTAGACACGAACTGTTTTTACTCTATGATCGACGATCTTGTTTTCAATTAGTGTTTGCAAGTTTATTTCTTGTTTAGGAAACATACTATCAATAACATCTGCATTGATAGTGGCTAGATCTTTTCTAGGTCTTGCATTGAATCCCCTTAGTTTAGGTGTTCTACGAAGCAAAGTTTTCTGTCCACCCTCAAAGCCAATGCGAACTCCTTGACCATGTTTGTTTTGACCTTTGTGACCTTTACCAGAGTTTTTACCCCTGTTTGATCCCTGTCCACGACCAACACGTTTATTACGCTTGCTACTCGACTTTTCTAATGTGTGTAATGTAAACATATTTTAATTTTTTTTACTCAATTACGGTCTTATCACTAGATTTCTCAACTTCATCCTCAGCTGTTTCTGAAACTATCGAAGCTATGATTAGGCTATTTTCCTCAGATATAGAATACATTGGCGATACTCCTAAATCAGATACTTTAATAACATCAGAATGAATTTTCATAGTACTAATATCAACTTTAATAACACTAGGTAAACTATCTGGAAGCGCTTCAACCTTGAGAGATTTATGTTGAGTTTCTAGTATTCCCCCAGTTTCCTTGATAGCCGGTGATTCACCGATAAACTCTAAAGGAACCTCTGCTGTAATTTTTATTTTTAAATCTACTACAATTAAATCCGCATGCTGCAATTTACTGGTAACCGGATGAATATGAAAATTATGCAGAATACATGGTAGGGTAGACTTGTTTTGATCTATGATTAATTCGACTACACCAGTAGTTCCAACCGCTTTAAATGCTTTTATGAAATCTCTATGTGAAACCTGCAGGCTAATTGACTCTACTTTATTACTATACGCAACTATAGGTAAAAAACCTTCTTTCCGGAGTTTTCTAACATCATGTCCTAGGTGTGTTCTGGTCGTAGCATTCAACTGATAATGAGACATATTTTAACTATTTAAATTGTAAATTACAAATCTACTTACTTTTATTTTTTCTCCAGTTGACTGAGAGATTTGATGTATGTAGTCTTGTACTGATATATCTGGATTTCTGAGAAAGGATTGACTAAGGAGAGAGAAATCTTTCACAATTTTTTTACTCTTACCGAGTAAAATCTTTTCTATCATTTCTTCTGTTTTATTTTCATTTATCAACTGTTCCCTAGCCACTTTAATCTCTTCATCTATAAAATCTTGATCTAAATTTAGTTCAGAAAGAAACTTAGGTTGATATGCTGCAATGTGCAAGCAAATATCTTGACCCAACTCTTTAAAGATAGTGCTACGTGATACAAAATCAGTTTCGCAATTCAGCTCGACCATTATACCCAGTCTATAATCATGAATATAAGAAAATATACCACCATTTGAGGTATCTCTGTCTTGTCTAGCCTGTGCCTTTAAGACTCCTTGCTCTCTTAGATGTTTTATTATAGTATCCTCATTGCTCGATTTAAGTGAATCTATGGCTTTAGCTATTTCCTTTAGTGATAATCCAGTTTTGTATCTTATAGATTTAATAAGTTCAATGTTCGACATATAATACTGATTAATTTATTTTGCTTCAAATTTTTGCAATGTTCTTAAGGCTGTCTGAACTCCAGATATTTTATTTCTACTGCCAATTATCTTTGAGTATATGTTTTTGATACCAGCAAGTTCCAGTACTGGTCTAAGAAAACCTCCAGCTATGACACCAGTTCCACTCTTAGCTGGTTTAAGCATAATCTCACAGGACTTATACTTTTCCTGAATGGGAAAATCTATGCTACTTACTTCGTTAAGCTTAATTTTTATTGCGGAATCTTGAGCTTTCTTTGTTGCTTTCGCTACAGCGTCTTGAAAATCTAACCCTTTTTTCAAACCAAAACCAATTTTCCCTGCTCTATCTCCAGAAACAACAAGAGCTGAAAATCGCATTCTTTTACCACCCTTAACAACTCGAGTTATTCTTCTTACTAGTATTACTTGTGACTCAAGACTATTAGCATCTTCTTTATTTCTGTTATTTGGTCGATTTCCCCCTGGTCTTCTTCTGTCGAATCTATTACCAGGTCTATTTGGTTGACCAACACTGCCAGACCTACCATCTGGTCTTGGAAATCTATCATTGTTTCCACGGAACCCTCCTGGTCTCTGAAATCTATTACCATCAAAAGATCTGGTGTTGTTGGGTTGTTGGTTTTGAGTAGGTGTGCTATTAGCAGTAGTATTGTTTGAAATTGCGTTAGTAGCGGTTGTTTGTGAATCTTGATTGGTCATTTACAATAAAATTAAATTTTAACTCCACTCTCTCTTATACTCTCAGCAACAGCTGCGATTCTGCCATGATAAATATTTCCATTTCTATCGAATGTTACTTTACTGATTCCAGAATCTTTTAACCAAGCGACAAGTAATTTACCAACTGCAGTCGATTTCTCAGTTTTTGTACCACTTAAGCTTAGAGATGACGAAGTGAAAAGGGTTGATTGAGCAACTGGGTCAAATACCTGAGCAACTATATTTTTATTCGACTTACTTACTATTACTCTAATAGTCGTAGTTGATAATTTTCTTTTAGTTCGAAGTTGTTTATAGTTCATATTTCTTACTTTGATTTCTTACCCACTTTCTTTCTATAAAATGCACCAGGGAATTTAAACCCTTTGTGTTTGTATACATCACAAGGTTTCAATTTGAATACATTCATAAAAAAATCACCAAGCAACTGTTTGTCTGTTGATGTACCACTTAGTACATTTTTTGCAAGAGTTAATTTAATACCATTAGGAATTACTACTTTCACCGAGTGTGAGAATCCAATGTAAAGAGTTAAATCATTTGACAATTCCATTTTAAATCCAACACCATTTAATTCAAGACTCTTGGTGTATCCTGTACTTACACCCTGAATCATATTTGAGAGGATTGCCTGTGACGTCCCCCACATCGATCGCTGACGTGTGTTTGTTGGGTTTGGAACAGTAACTTTTACCTCGTTTCCTTGTATATCAAATACAACATCAGTATGGAATTTCTGTTCTAAATGTCCTAAGACTCCGGAAACCTTGATTATTCGTGTGTTATCATCAATTTGTACAGTGACTCCACTTGGTATTGCTATTGGTTTTTTACCTATACGTGACATTAATATGCTATTAAATAATTAAAATTGTTACTTTGTCAATATTCAAAATATCTGAAATAGTAATTCGCCACCTGAGTTGATTTTTTTGCACTCTATATGTGTTAATATTCCCTTTGAGGTTGATAATATATTGAAGCCCTTCCCTCCGACAATTGATGGAAAGGTTTTAGAAGTGGAGTATACACGATGACTGGGTTTAGACACTCTTTTTATTTTGTTTATTTTTTTATCAATTAAAGTTATTTCAAGTGTTCTATCTAATTCTTCAAACGAGCTAAAGTATCCTAAAGAAACTAATTTTCTGGTAACCTCACATACAATATTGTTTTTGAGAACTGATACTGTAGGTTTTTTAGCTAGTATTGTGTTGTTGACTCTTGCAACATAATCGCTAAGTAAATCTTGTAGGGACATTTTAGTATATTTAATTATAATTTATTCACTGCTCTTAAAAAATCCATTAAGCTCTCCTTTCATAGCGGCTTCACGTATACATATTCTACATAGATCAAAAAATCTATAATATCCACGATTTCTACCGCATATTTTACATCTTCGAATTTTTCTTGTTGAGTACTTAGGTTCTTTTAATGCTTTGATTATTAGTGCTTTTCGTGCCATATTGTTGTCGATAGATTATTTTTTAAAAGGAAATTGTAAAGATTCTAACAATAATACATTCTCTGGTCTCGGCGTCTTAAAAACAATGTTTACTTGAAGACCAAAGCTTACTGAGGCATCAAATCCAACAGCAGGAAAAATATTAGTATTTGGTATGCCTAAACTATAGCTTGAAAAGTTTTTACTGAATGAGTCTTTTTTAACACCTTTAAAATCTCTTGATCGCGGAAGAGCAATATATACTAAATTTAAAATAAACTCCAATGCTTTTCGCCCTCTTAAAGTTACTACTATTCCAACTACATCTCCTGTTCTAGTCTTAAAGTTAGCAATAGCTTTTTTAGCTTGTGTTTTTTTAGGCTTTTGATTTGTCATTTTCAAAATATAGTTTTCAACATCCTGAATTTGTTTTGTATCAAACTTATCCTTAGCTAACCCGATGTTTATACATACTTTTTCAATCTTTGGTAACCTAAAATAGTTTGCGTTGTTGAGGGAGGTAGAGATTTTATTAACACAATTACTTGTGAATGAATCAGTGTTTAATAATAGTGGTTGTTGAATTGTGTTTGCGGACATGTTTTATAAAATCTATTTTATCGTTTCTTTTACTACTGGCATACCTGTCTTTAAATAAACTCTCGTTTTGATTCCATTTAGATTTTCAATTTTTGTTCTAGATATTATATTATCGGAGGTAAGCAGAGCTAAGTTAGTAATATTAATTTTTCTATCAACTTGATTCATGATACCAGGAATTTTCTCTCCCATATATGTGCTACTCTTTCTGTAGTTTACAATTGTTGGTATACCAGCAACGGTGGCACTTTTTATTATTTTACCATTTGCTTTTGTTTTCTTCAAAACTTTTGTAACTAAACCACAATAACCTTTATAGTTACCACTAATAACCTTAACTTTATCACCTTTTTGAATCTTTGCAATTGACATATATTTTTTGTAATTTACTTACAACACTTCTTCTGCTAATGAAACGACTTTTGAATAGCCTAAATCTCTTAATTCTCTTGCTACTGGACCAAACACACGTGTAGCTAAAGGCACGGAAATGGGATCTTTCTTAGTTGGTTTAGCAACAATTACACCAGCATTATCAGAAAATTTAATACTGCTACCGTCTTTGCGAACAATTTTATTTTTAGTTCTTACTATTAATATACTTACAACAGAACCTTTCTTAACTTTACTACCAACGATAGACTTTTTTACTGACCCACGTGCAACACATCCTACACCTACAGATCCTCGATTATTTTTTCCATTAACTGCAAATAATGCGACTCTAACAGCTCCTGAGTTATCACATACATTCACCACACTGCGTTCAATAAGCATAAAATATAATTCAACGTTAAAATTTCTTTTTGTCAATTAAACTGTTTTAGTTAAATAAATCTTCTTTGTTTACAATTTTTGTACCAAAAGGTAATTTATGACCAGCTATTCTAAAAGCTTCTCTTACCTTGTCTTCACTAGCACCTTTTACTTCAAAAATAATTCTACCGGGTTTTACAGGAAACATAAAATAATCAATTGACCCTACACCTCCTCCCATAGTCATATTTAATCCTTTGGATGTCACTGGTCTGTTTGGGAAAACACGGATATATATCTTTGAACCTTTACACCTTTTACTGATTACTTTTCTTGCTGCTTCAATTTGTCTACTAGTTAACCAGCATGTTGTTGTAGCCTTAAGTCCAAAATCTCCTGAAACCAAGGTTGCGCCTCTATTCATTTGTCCTCTACGTTTAAGTCCGTAGCGGTTGAATATTTTTCTATGAACAATTTTTTTAGGTGCGAGCATATTTTTTTCTTAGGCTTTTATATTTACTTTTCTACGTTTTCGGTTTCAGTTAGAACTTTAAAATGTATGTTTTTTGATATAGGTCTAGTGGATACTATTTTAACAACCTCACCTATTTTAAAAGTGGAAGAATCTAAACAGGCAACAGTGTATCTTTTTTTTGATTTTACTCTTTTGTGATATTTGAGATGCAATTTAGTGGAAAAAACTGTAACTATTAAAGCTTTTGTCATTTTATTTGATGATACGATTCCAGTCATTTTTACTATTATCTTAATAAGTGTAATTTTTAAATTTATCTCCAGTATAGATCAGAACTTTTACTCCGACTATACCCGCTTTGGTAAGGCAATGTATATTGTGAGCGTCTATATTTGCATCAATTGTGTGTCGAGGAATACTTCCATATGGGAAACTTTCGGTTCTAGCAATTTCTGCTCCATTCAACCTCCCACTTAGGATTATCTTTGCTCCAAGAACTCCTGAGTATCTCATTTTTTCAATATAAGATTTTGCGATTTTCCTATAAGGAGAACCCCTTTTAATTGCGTCTGATATTTCTGATGCTACGACTCTTGAAGATGCTGCTGGGTCGCGAAATTCAATTATATCGAGACGGAGGTCTTTGGGTAGCTTATAGACACTCATCAGACAATCTTTGATTCTATTTATGTTGCTCCCTGATCTACCAATTACAACACCGGGTTTTGTTACATGCATGGCTATTTCAATTTTTCTGAAATACCTTTTAATGACAATTTCTACTAAACCACTAGTGGAAAGCTCTTTTTCGAGATACATTCTTATTTCTCTGTCTTGTAAAAAGATTTTTGAGTAACTTCTCTTACCAGCAAACCATACTGATTTTTGCATCTGACTAGGATCAGACGAGTCTATAATGCCGAGCTTTTTTTTAGCTCTGAATAATGCGATTGAAATCTTTTGTCCCATATGAATTAATAATAATGTTAAGTTAAATTATACTTTATTTGTCAAATGCATCAACTGTACTTTGATTCTGCTATACCTTCTTCTGATTCTAGAACTACCACCACGAGCTCTCGGAACAACGCGATAAAGTATCTGAGCTTCTTCTGCTATTATTTGATCAATATTGTACAAACTATACTCTGATGGGGTAAGTTTTAAGTTACTTGCTGCTGATAAAAGTAAATTGTAAAACTTTTTTGTTTTCCCCTTGTTCATTGATTTTAATGTATCCAATGCTACACTTAGAGATTTTCCTCTAATCTCATTAATAACTAGTCTAGACTTTCTAGGACTATAATTAACGGTTGTTGATGCGGTTGATTTTGTCATATAATTCTGATTACTTCTTTGATCTACGCTTTACAATAAACTTGGATGAACTTAGGGACTTCTTTCTTGTCTTTACACCAATTGCGTGTTTCCCCCATGGTGTCTTTGGGTATTTCATACCAATAGAGTTTCTAGCTTCACCTCCACCGTGAGGATGATCTACTGGATTCATTACTTTACCTCTGACGGTTGGCCTAAACCCTAAATGCCTGTTCCTTCCAGCTTTACCAATTCTAACTAGTTCATGGGCTTCGTTTCCAACTCTATTTATTACACAAGTACACTGACCAAGAAACTTTCTTAGCTCACCTGAGGGTAGTTTAAGGGTAACCATGTTTCCGTCCTTAGCTGTAACAACGGCGTAATTTCCTGCTGACCTAACTATTTTACTTCCTTGGTTTGGTCTAAGCTCCACCTGCGATACAAAAGTACCAACTGGTACATCACACAAATAAACTTGGTTACCGTTTGATATATCCGAATTTTTATTCAATATATCTCCGACCTTAACACCCTGTGTATGAATGATATAGTGTTTTTTACCAGTTCCGAGGTCTGTAATTAGACAAACGAAACTTGTTCTTCCTGGATCATACTCAATCGTGTTTACTTTGAGTCCATGAGGAAATACTCTTTTATAATCTACTGTCCTGATTAATTTTCGTGCACCTCCACCCCTATGTCTAACAGTGATTGATCCTGATGAATTTCTACCTGCACATTGTTTTTTTCTCACTATGAGTTTTTTGTATGGTTTATCTCCACTCAATATTTTGCTGTAGTCAATTACGGATGTTTTTCGTCGACTAGCTGTGGTTGGCTTGTATACTTTTATCGTGGACATATTCTCTAATTTATATTATTTAGCTTTTTTACCGCCATGACCTTTAAAAATTGTTGTAGGAGAGAACTCACCAAGTTTATGACCAACCATATCTTCAGTGATAACAATCTCAATAAATTTCTTTCCATTGTGAACAGCAAATTTTAATCCTACAAAATCAGGTAAAATTGTACTACTCCTACTCCATGTTTTAATTGCTGATGTTGAAGTAGAAGTTTTAGCTACTGCAACTTTTTGCATTAACTTAGGGTCGCAAAACGGACCTTTTTTTATTGATCGTGACATGATTAAGCTAGTTTTTCGTTTAGTCTATTAATAACATCTTCATTTATTATTTGTCCAGCCTTTAATCTGATAAAATATTTCTTTGGACGTTTTTGGCTAATTTTTCTTCGGGCTTTTCCTCGTATTTTAATTTTACTATATTGATTCACTGTATTTATTTTTATTACATCTAAATGTAGACTTTTTAACAGCTTTTCTAGTTCAATTTTATTGCATTCTCCTACAGATTTTTTGAATGAAATTTGAAAAATACCTGATTGCTGTGTCATGTATGATTTCTCAGTTTGAAGCAGTGTGCATTGTGTCATATTATTATTTCAATTTATTATTAATCTTTGCTTCTAACAACTCTTTGGCTTTTGGAGTCATAACGATATGTGCAGCGTTAACTAAGTTCACAATTTTTATGTTTCCAGCATTCATCATCTTTGCATCAGTGCTTGAAAAACCTCTGACTTTGCTTTTTTCTTCAGTTGTATACAAAACGATACTTCGCCTTGAAGGTAAACCAGATTTATTAGAAATTGATTGTAATGAGCTAGTTGCTTCTTTTGTCTTAGGGAAATCGAAATCTTCTTTAAACGAAAATACTAACATTTCATTCAGTCTATCCTTAAGAATTGATTTGAGTGCGGTTACTCTTGATGAGCGGTTTATATTGCAATGCCAATTTACTGTATTTCTTGGACCAAAGGTTATACCACCACCAACCCATATAGGTGATCGACGGGAACCATGTCTTGCCCTACCTGTACCTTTTTGCTTCCATGGTTTTTTACCTCCACCCCGGACTTCAGCTCTAGTTTTTGTATGAGCATTACCAGTTCTAAAATTCATCATCTCACTTCTCACTACTTGAAGTAAAAGTTTTGTCTTTATTTCGTACTCATCCAACGATTCAAATCCGCTGATAGTTTTCGAAATTATGTCATCTACAATATGTACTTTCAAAGGCATTCTTAATAAAATTATGTTAATGTTATGAGTTTGTTTTTCTGATTTTAAAGTAGCTACTGTTGCTACCAGGTAATGACCCTCTGACAAAAATTAGTGACTGGTCTTTATCAATTGCTACGATCTTAACTTTCCTCAATGTTAAAGTGTTTGTGCCTGTATGACCAGCCATTTTTTTACCTATTACTGTCCTTTGTGGCCATCTCGATCCGATCGAACCTGGTGCTCTTTCGTGATCGTGTCCATGTGACTTAGGTTGACCATGAAAGCCATGACGTTTAACCACTCCAGTAAACCCTCTTCCAATTACCTGACCAGAAATATTTAGTTCGTCTCCCTCAAGAAAATCTACAATATCAAAGTACTTTTTGTTGTCATCTACAATGATGTCTCTGAATTCAGATATAAATCTGTAGCCTGTATTTCCTTTAGTGTACTTGGTTATATGACCTAGTAAAGGCTTTGTAACACTTTTCTTAGTCACTGACCCTATCTGCACTGATTTATATCCATCATTTGCAGTTGTTTTCTTTTGAATTACAAAACTCTTGTTAAACTGGATTGCTGTAACAGGTACGGCTTTACCATCAATAAAAAGTCTTGTCATTCCTATTTTTTTTGCGTATCCTACAGACATGTTTTCTTATATTTTTTAATAACTTATATATTTATGCCTGAACTGTTTCGATACTCAAATCTACACCTGCTGGTAGACTTAAAGTTGAGAGATTATTTACTATTTCGCTGTTTACATCATAAATATCAATCAGTCTTTTATGGACTCTTGATTCTATTTTTTCACGTGCTTTTTTGTAGACAAATGTAGATTTAAGTAGTGTAAAAACCTTTTTTTTAGTTTTTAATGGAACTGGTCCTTTAATTGTGCCACCAGATTTTACTACCACTTGAACAAGCTTTTTTACAGCGTCTTCTAGTATCTTGTTATCGAATGAATACATCTTAACTCTCATTTTGGTTGAGGACATAAATTTGTGTGGGAATTTGTATTATTACAGTTAGACGGTTTAAATTGATTTGACTATGCTTCTTAATTTTTATTAGTATATTTCATGATTTGTCAAGAACATAAAAACATATTACTGCTACATACGTACATTTAACACCAACGCTTTGATCACATGTTTCAATTTATCTGGGGTATATTATTGGGGATTATACAGACTTTCATAGCAGGAGGGTTTATTATTTTAGGTTTTAAAATTTATGAGTGGTGGGGTGATAGATTTTATACTACAAAAGTAGGAAAGTACGTATCGAAAAAAAAAGTTATCACTTATGATATAAGCTTACCCATTGGAGCGGATACTAGTATTACTGAGATGGAGGCTTTTTTTAATGAAGCAAGTGTAATTAGTGGAAACAGATCCTCAAGTGAGATTATGTCTTTGGGTAAATGGTTTTTTCAAATATGTTTTGATATAGTTTCTATTGGTGGGGATGTGAAGATGTATATTTCTGTGGAGCAAGGCAGAATGCAATTAGTGCAAGCGCTTCTAAAGAAACACTATCCAGACATTATTATGGTTGAAACTGAGTGGCCCTACAAGCAGTGGCCTAAAGAGTGGTGGGATGAAGATGGTGTTTTTGGCTGGAAAAGTTATCGAGGAAACGAAATCACTCTTACTAAGAGTCAGATACATCCCATTAAGAGCTATAAAGAATTTTATTCTCATGATGACCGTTTGATGAATGATCCTATAGAGACTCTGTTTTCATATATGAGAGAAATCCCAAAAGATTCTGTTATGATGATACAGTATAATCTACGACCATGGCCTGCGGCTGAAGCTAAAAAGAAATGGAAGAAAGAGTTAGAAAAGCTACGCGAAGAGTTTACTAATAATGCTGTTGTGGAAAAAAAAGGCAACACTATCGTGCCTATAACCTCCGAAGAGGAAAAGATATTAGATAATGCTCGAAGAAAGATTCCCAAAGCACATTATAGGTCAAAAATCCGATGGTTAGTAATTCATGATAAAAAATCAAAGAGTCTGGATCCAAGTATGGCTGCCAAGGGTATATCGGCATATTTACAGGAGTTTGAAACGGGTCAGCAAAAACTGGGAGCTCTACGTGAGATGAACACCGATGCAAAGGCTGTAAGCGGCAAGTATGGGGCTTTGGATGGCATCGTCACAAGTAAAATAAATGAGATTTACTGGATGACACGGCAAAAAGAATACACAATGAGAAGGATGTACAACGCAATTATTAATCGTGATGGTGGTTTTAGTGGTGGTGATCCTTTGATGAGTTGTGAGGATTTAGCAGGACTTATTCACTTTCCAATGAAACGAATGTCAATTGCTGAAAAAAATATCAACACTTTGGGGTTTGCTAATAATCGTACTACAGGTGACCAACTTCAAAATCAACACCAAGGTGGGGTGGTTATTCAGCAGTATCAACCAGCTTATTATATCCAACAAGACGGTACTTTGGCACAGGCGGAAACCAGTCCTCATCTCGTCAATGGTTTAAATAGCGAATCTGCTAAGAAACTACAAAAAGAAAAAAAATCTCCACCACCTCCAAACTTGCCCATGTAAAATTGACAAAATAAGGCTTTTATTTACAGTGTACAGAATAATATCATGTATTCATGTATAAATCAATTGTCCTAAAAAACGGCTTAACAATAATTAAAATTCTACAACCAGCCTCACACACGACTGTTATTGGTTTCTTGGCTTCCTCGGGTTCAGCTAATGAGGAGTTGCAATTCCCACAAGGTATAAGCAATTTGATTAGTAGATTATTTTGGAGAGGTACTGACAAGCATCCATCTGTGCAATCATTAAATTTAGCATTGGAGAACTTGGGAGGGGTTTTTACGATAGATGTGACCCAAGAAACAAGTGAATTTTATATCAAAGTCCCTCACTATCACCAATATAGGGCGATATCACTCTTGACTGAGATAATCCATAGGTCATATTTTGACGCACTCGATATCGAAAGAGAGAAACTCACCCTGATTGATGAGTTAAAAGAGTCTTCTGATGTATTTTTACCAGTATCTCCAAATCCAATTTTACAAAATCTCTATATAAATTCAAGTTTAGGTCTACCAATACATGGTACCGTGGAGAGTATAATGCAAATTGATGAAGGTATTGTAAAAAAGTATCTTGACCACCAATATCAACCAAAGAAAGCCTATATCATAATATCTGGTAATTTTGAAGAAAAAGGTGTTGCTGAGTTATTGGAACAAGAATGGATGTTTTGGAACCCAAGAAATCGCAAGTTTATAGAGTCTGAAAATCTTGAAAGTCATAATGTTGGTGTATTGCCAAGGCTCACGTACCGACAAAAAGGATCAGCTTTTACCCAGCTTTCTATAGGGTTTGTACTAGATCGAGGAATTCAATTTATACCCAGCTCTGAACTGCAAGAGGGATCAGACCCACAGGATTCTAAGCATGATTATCTGGCTGAGTTTGCACGAATTTTAGTGCTAAATACTTTGCTTGGAAGGGGTATGACTAGCAAACTATGGTCGAGATGTGTGGATGAGGAATTATTGTTCGGTCATATACAATCAGATATTTTTCGATACAATCAAACTGGATTTTTACAAATTAGTGGGCTTACTGACAACATTCAATTTTCGTTTGCTTTGGAGAGTGTTTTCATAGTCCTTGAATCATTAAAAAAAACTACAGTTTCCATTACCGAATTGTTAAAAGCAAAGGAATACATTAAAGGTGAGCTGGTTAGAGTTCATGAAGACACACTTATTTTTACGAAATGGTATACAACTAACGTACTTCGATCAGGAATTAATTTTTCCCTTCAAGATTTATTGGAGCGTATTGACAAAGTAGAAGCTCCTACTGTTCGATCTTTGGCTCTTGATTTGTTCAAGGGTGAGAGACTGGTTATTACTACTATAGGAACAGCTAAAGAAACCAAGGTCGTAGATAAACTAATACAAAAATACTTATGAAAAAAGGACAACGAGATATATCTACAGGTGGTACTTTTCAATTTGGTAAATCTCTAGGAGACACCACACTTCCATATATTGAAAACGAAAAGAGAAATGTAATAGATAAATTTAAGTGGCTATCTACTGAGTACATCAAGGCACACACTGACACACTTCGACTCAGCTATTCAATTTTATTAGTAAATATCGAGTATGATAACAACACTGGTAACATTATTCGATCTTCGAACGCTTTTGGAGCTAAAGAAGTAATTTTATATGGGCGTAAAAAATTTGATAGACGCTCAGCTGTGGGCAGTGAGTTTTACAGTAATTTTAAACATGTTCGATTTGTTGAAGAGCTCGAAGTTGTGTTTAAAGATTATGACTGCGTTGTAGGTTTAGACAATGTTTCTACAGCTCAGCCTCTTGAGGAATTTGTTTGGGATATAAACAAGAATTATCTACTATGTTTTGGTCATGAGGGTAGTGGGTTACCCATAGAAATTTTGGACAGGTGTGATGTGACTCTAGAAATCTTTCAGATGGGTACTATTCGCTCACTAAATGTTTCTGTGGCGGCAGGGATTGTGATGCATGATTATTGCATTAAGACAGCAAAAAAGAGTAAAAAATAATAGGGGCTTGACGGTTTTTTAAAAATAATTTACCTTGGCTAAAACAAAGACTGCACATAGATAAATTAGCAATGCCGATGTAGCTCAGTGGTAGAGCAGTGGCCTGAAGAGCCTCGTGTCGTCAGTTCAATTCTGACCATCGGCACCATATAGAATCAAATAAACGAAAATTAAAGCTTGTAAAATTCTAAAAAATACAAAATACAAAAAAGATACTTCAGATAAATATACAGATAACCTTTCAAACAACAGAACCAATAACATATATACTAACTTGTATGACAACAAACACTACACCTACTCGCAATGCGGGTAAACCTAGGGGCGGATTCGGCAGACCCCAACAAAGATCCAGACCACTACCAAAGACCTCGTCTACAGCAATAGACAAACCTCAGTTCATTCAGCGAAGACAAGCCAAGAACTGGGATGAGCCATCAAATTTCAACGTCAAACAATCAGTCAAACAAAAAATTGGAGGTATGATGGGTGGAAATCTGGCTAACCCTCATATTAACCCATATTTAAACAACGGGCCTACGCTACGAACTAATTCATTGCCTGTCTTCCCAGAGGGTCCGGTCGTAAAGATAATACCTCTTGGTGGCACAAACGAAGTCGGTATGAATATGACACTGATTGAGTGTGGTAACGATATTATTATTGTAGATACTGGCATGGGTTTTGGTGGAGGAGAACGGTTTCCTGGTGTAGACTATCTTATTCCTGATATAGATTATCTTGTTCAAAACAAACACAAAATTCGTGGATTGATTTATACTCATGCACACCTTGATCACATTGGAGCCGCACCATACATACTACCCAAACTTGGAAACATTCCTATTTTTGGAATGCCTTTGACGTTGGCTTTGTTGAGAAATAGACTTCAAGAATTTGAGCTTCAAGATAGTTTTGTAGCAAAAATAATTAATCCTCAAAAACCTCTTACTCTAGGTTGTTTCCAGATAGATTTCTTTAGATTAAATCACTCAATTCCAGATGTGGTTGGCTTAGCTATAAACACTCCAATGGGACGTATTGTTTATTGTACTGACTGGAAATTTGATAATACTCCTGCAGATGGAATACTCTCTGACTATGGAAAGTTAGCATATCTTGGAGACGGTGGTGTCAGGATTTTACTCACTGATTCTCTGGGTATTCTCAAACCGGGATATCAGATCTCAGAGCGTGTTATAGGAAATACTATTTTTAAATTATTTAGTGAGTGTCAGGGTAGAGTTATCCTCACAACTTTTTCTACTAGTATCGCTCGTCTACAGTTTGTAGTAGATGCTTGTATCAAGTATAACCGAAAACTTGCTGTCACTGGCAGATCAATGTTGAACACATTTAGGACATGCTATGATCTAGGATATATTAAAATACCTTCAGGATTACTCATAGATTTCTTGGATGTAAATAAACTTCCTGCAGAAGAGGTGTGTATCTTATCTACTGGATCACAAGGTGAAGAAATGGCAGCTTTGTCACGAATGGCACGAAACGAACACGATCAGGTTAAACTACAGGGTGGCGACTCAGTGATAATGTCATCTACTTTAATTCCTGGAAATGAGAATAGTATTCAAGACATGATTGCAAAATTGAGTAGACTAGGTGTGAGTGTCTATCGACCAAAGGAATTTGATTTACATGTTTCAGGTCATGCGTGCCATGAGGATATTAAGCTTTTGATTGCGTTGACTAAACCAGACTATCTCCAGCCAATCCATGGAGATCACTTCATGCTAAATCGTGTCGGTGAGTTAGGTGCAAGTATGGGGATTCCTGTAGATCACAACCTAATAGGGGAGAATGGTAGAATTATTGAGCTTCGAAATCAAAGTGTAGTACTCACTGATGATATTGTTACTGATAAATATGTATTAGTGGAAGGTACTAGTATTGGTGCTGTGTCAGAGGCTGTTCTAGAAGAAAGGCGTCAAATGGGAACTCAAGGTAGTGTTATAGTAGTGCTGTTGTTAAATCGGCAGAAAAAGCTAGTTGGCGAGCCTGCAATCATCAGTAGAGGTTTTGTTTTTGTAAAAAATTCTAATGAGTTTATGGACGAGCTAAAGAGTGTGGTAAAAAGTCGATTTGAAAATATAACTCTTGATCCAAAGTCGACAACTTACTTTTCTGAACTTCGATCCACATTGAAACAGGTTATGAGCGAAGCAATCTATCAAAAAACTGAGAAAGATCCTATGGTTATTCCAGTTGTAGTTCAAGTATAGCTGTATTCCTAAATTTTTGATTAGATAATCGACCAAAGTCTCCCCCTCAAAGGGGGGTTTTATTTGCCCAAATGTAATTTATTCGCTTAAATACTACAGTGTTTCAACCAAAGAAAAGTTTTAATTGGCGTAGGTTTTGGCAATATCGATATCGTTTGTACGCATTGACAATGATTTTTTTGATTTCAAGTATTATTTGGAGTACAAATGCCAATGTGAAACCCAATATTGATATCTCTGAAAGGAGGTTAGATTCTATAAATATTTTTGCACAAAAAGTTGGTGACTTGAAATACGCCTCTACTATTAATCAGCCAAAACCAGTGGTGGAAGTCGATGCAGATAATATTTCACTAATAAATCAATACAAAAATCAAGGATATGAAGTAAGGCTGATTTACAAAGTAAAAAACACACCTCCAATTATAGATCAAGAACAAATAAGACAAGATGAGTTGAGGCGTCAGCGTGATCTTGAAGATCAAAAGAAAAAGTTATCGGAGAAACCATATTCGCAAAAAACTTTAGACGAAATTATAGCAAAACCTGAAGCTCCACAGCAGATTAATTTATTGCGTTATCCAAAATACGACATAACTACACCTATTATTTATTCAAAGCTCGAAGATATTTTTCAAAGAAATGCTGATGGTTCAATAAATACTTCAAAGGCAATCGAAGAGGTTAATCCTGCTGGTTGTCCTCTGTGTAATCCTATTCAAAAGCTGTTGGTGGATGGTGTCGTTCATATGGCGTATTCACCGCAACCTGGTGAGCTATCAGATCAACTCAGTAGTTATATTGTTGGACATAGTAGCAACTTTCCTTCTGTCAGAAGTGACTACAATTTTATTTTTAAGCCGCTAGAGAGCACTAGTCAGGTTGGCGAAGAGTTTTTTATATATGATCAGTCTGGCAGAGAGTTAAAGTTCAGGGTGTTTGAAGTTGCCAAGATCAGTGAAGATGATGCCTCTGAAGCATACAAAGGGTTTCCAGGCAGGAGAGTCGTTACATTGCAAACTTCGATCTTGGGATACAAAAATGGACAGTTAGCGGCTACTCACAGATGGTTGACAAGGGGAGAACTGGTGAAGTGATCAATACGGGTGATAATTACTTGACAAAATAGCTAATATCGATGCAGTATAACCACATTTATGGTACCAAAACGCGTAACTAGGAACTATTTCGGTGTCAAACCACAGACATTTCCCGTGCCAGACTTAAATGCAATGCAGGTGGAGTCATACCAATTATTTTGGAAAGTTGAGCTACAAAAGATTTTAGCCGAGTTTAGTCCTGTCGTGGATCAAACAGGTGGGAGATGGAGAGTAAACATCGGTCCAGATTTCTATTTAGAAAAAGATGTGAACATGGACGAGTACACAGCACTGCTCGAGAGTCGTACTTTTTCTGCACCGTTGTTTGTCAATGTTAGCGTCGAAAATCTAGTGTCGGGAGAGCGAAAACTTCAGCGTATATTTGTAGCAAATGTTCCTTTGATGACGAGAAAAGGTAATTTTATCATTAACGGTATCCAAAAAATTGTTGTCAGTCAGCTAATTAAATCCCCTGGCTTGTTGTATACTCGTGATTTAGAGAAAGGTAATTTAGTTTACACTACTCGTATTATTCCTACTCGTGGTATTTGGATTGATTTAGAGTTGGGAGGAGATAATGTGATTTATGCTCGCGTAGATAGAAAAAAGAAATTCCCAGTCACTCAACTATTTAAATTGTTTGGGTTAGAACGAGACGAAGATATCATGAATCAGTTTAGAGATGTAGATACAGATGAGAGAATCAGCTATATTCAAGCTACTTTAAACAAGGATCAGTCTAGTAGTTCAGATGATGCAGTTAATTTGATTTATAGAAAAATTCGTCCAGGAGATATCGTTTCTATTGAACAAGGAAGAAGATTTCTGCGAAACATGTTTGAAGACACAGCGAAGTATGATTTTGGATCTGTCGGTAGATACAAGTTTGATGCTAGATTAAATTTCAAATCAAAACCAGAAGAGGGTAATGAATACAAGCATACATTGTCCGCTGAGGAGTTGGTTGCTGCTGTCAAGGAGTTGGTTACTATGGTGGTTCATAGAAAAGATCCTGACAATATAGATTCACTAGCAAACAGGCGAGTACGTGCA
Source organism: bacterium (assembly GCA_043778575.1). Taxonomy (GTDB): domain Bacteria; phylum Patescibacteriota; class JACMRA01; order JACMRA01; family JACMRA01; genus JAYWFX01. The sequence continues at coordinate 38,612 of JAYWFX010000101.1, forward strand.
GTAGGTGAGTGGTTAGGCAATACATTCAAAGCTGGTTTAGCCCGTGTTGTCAGAAATACTCGAGAGAAAATGACTTTAAATGATGATGTTAATTTCACTCCTGCACAGCTCGTCAATATGCGACCACTTGCAGCAATGATCGAAGATTTCTTTAATACGTCTCAACTTTCACGGTTCATGGATCAGACAAACTTAATGTCTGAAATGGATCAAAGACAATTTATGACCTGTTCAGGTCCTGGTGGTTTGACTCGTGAAAGAGCTGGTTTTGAAGTGCGTGACGTGCAGCCAAGTTATTATGGTAGGGTATGTCCAGTAAACACTCCTGAAGGTCCAGGTTTCGGTTTAAATTTACATGCTGCTGTATACGCCAGAATAAACAAGATGGGATTCATGGAAACACCGTATTTCAAAGTGAAAAGCGAGATTGCTATTGATGACTCAGATCTAATTTCTCGTATTGTCAGCGAAGATGTTTCTGTAAAAGGACAAAGAATTTTGAAAGCAGGTCAAATGATAACCAAAGATATTTGGGAAGACTTAAAGGCTAGTCAAAAAAATTTAAAAATTACAGTAAAAAAGTTTGTTTCTGAGGAGATTGTTTGGTTGTCGAGTGAAGAAGAATCTCACTATATCATTGGATCGTACACTAGAGATTTGGATGAGACGGGGCATTTTTTGACAGAGACTCTCGGAGGAAGAAAAGAAGGTAACCCAGTTCAAGTCGATGTCGCAGAGGTGGATCTAATGGATGTATCTGCAAATCAGATTTTTAGTTTATCTACTTGTCTCGTACCGTTTGCAGCTCAGACCGAGGGTATGCGTGTTTTGATGGGTACCAATCAACAGGGTCAAGCTCTACCGTTAGTACGACCTGAGGTACCGCTTGTGGCTACAGGTTTTGAGAAAATTGCTGCAGACTACAGCGGATACATGTCGGTTTCTGAGTGTGACGGATTGATAACATTTGCCGATGGGAAAAAAGTCGTTGTCCAAGAAGAAAAAACAAAAAAAGAGTATAGTTACTCAGCCCTCAAGTTTTTACCATCAAACGAAAGCTCAACGATCAATCAGCGAGTGGTTGTAGCACCAGGGACGAAAGTAAAGAAAGGTGATGCTTTGATCGAAGGTTTTGGAGTTCATCAAGGTGAATTCGCCATTGGCCAAAATGTACGTGTGGCGTTTATGTCCTTTAAGGGGTATAATTATGAAGATGCTATCGTGTTATCAGAGCGTTTAGTTAAGGATGATAAATTTACCTCGACTCATATTCATGAACTTGTTTGTGATGTGCACGAGACTCGTATTGGAAACGAAGAAATAACACGCGATATTCCAAATGTAGCAGCTGATAAGCTCAGCAAATTAGGTGAGGATGGAATCATTCATTTGGGTGCATTTGTAGAGTCAGGTGATATTTTAGTCGGAAAGATTACTCCAAAGGGCGAAGTTGATTTATCTCCAGAGGATAAACTTATTCGAGTTTTGTTTGGTGAATATTCACGAGACGTCAAAGATTCTTCACTGTACTTGCAGCACGGTTTGACTGGAAAAGTAGTCTCAATCCGTGTCATTAATCGTGAAGATAATAACGCATCACTACCAAATGATGTAATACGTAGAGTTCATATTTGGCTGGCTGAAACTAGAAAGATCAAGCCGGGGGACAAGATGGCTGGTCGTCACGGAAACAAGGGTGTAGTGTCGGTGGTAATGCCTGTCGAGGACATGCCGTACACAGCCGATGGTAAACCAGTAGATGTCGTGTTGAATCCGCTTGGTGTAGTCGGTCGTATGAATCTAGGGCAGTTACTCGAGACTCATCTTGGCTTGGTGTGTGATAAAACTGGATCATTTGCGGTTACTCAACCTCTAAATGAAATTCCGTTTAGTACAATTCAAGAGGAGCTAATAAAGGCAGGTTTCACCCAAGACGGAAAATTAGATCTTTGGGATGGTCAGACTGGTGATAAATATGATAGACCAGTTACTGTTGGATATCTGTATCTAAACAAACTTCACCATATGGTCGATGACAAGATGCATGCTCGATCTACTGGGCCGTATTCTTTGGTTACGCAACAGCCGCTTGGAGGTAGAAGTCATTCGGGTGGACAAAGGTTTGGTGAGATGGAATGCTGGGCGTTGCAGGCATATGGGGCGGCACACGCACTTCAGGAAATGTTGACTATAAAGGCTGATGACGTTCAGGGTAGAGAGGATGCTTTTGAGTCGATTATCCGTGGCAAACAGATTAGCACACCTAATCTCCCAAGCTCATTTATTGTACTTGCAAACGAATTGACTGCACTAGGCATAAAAGTAAATGCTCAGGTTGTAGCTGCTGAAGAAAAATTCATTGATACAAAGTTAGCTTTATCGGCTGATACTGGAACTTTAGACAAATAATACAACCTTATCAATCACCATGACTATTAGCGATATTTCACACAAAATATACAGGAGGTGGTGGTTGATTTTGCTTGTTATTGTTCTAACCACTACAGCCTTTTCTTCGTACTCAAAATCTCTTTCTTATCAGGCAAATATCAGTGTCTCCATGAGTTACAATAACCCTAAGTTGGTTAGCATTAACCCATCAGGTCTGGTTGATGGATACACAGCAAGTCTTGAGTCGCTCAGTAAATTCCTAGAAGCTAGGCTCAATTCCCCAGAAATTCAGCAACTAGTAGGGGAGAAAATGGGTGCAAAACCAATTGCTTATAGCCACAAATCACCATTTTACAAGACTACAAACACAGGAGCTGGAAGTGCTAGCTTATCACTCGAATCTAGTACCAAAAGTGAAAGTGAGAAATTTATAACTGGTGTACAGTCTGCGATACAGAGAATTGAGGATGAGTGGAATAACCAGAGAACTGAAGAATTTAAAGTAAGTCATAGAGAGTTGATGTTGAATCCCATAGTCGAAGTATCAAAGTCAGTTCAACTACAGATTTTACCAACCTTTGTGGGTTTACTTGTTGGGATTGTCTTGACACTTGTGATTCCTCAGATCAAGAAGAGTTAGTATGGAAATTGTATTGATCATAATAGGTATAAACATACTTGCTTTTGTAACACCATTTGTAGTTCAATTCACTGGATCATATCCTACGAGTTATTTGAATTTTGTGTCGATGGGGTGGAAAAATAATAGTGATATTGCCGGTGGAGAGTATTATAGACTGCTTACTTCGACTTTTCTTCACGATGTCGATATATTTCATTTGTTGTTTAATATGTGGTCGCTGTGGAACATTAGTCCGTTGATGCTGCAGTTGTTTAAGCCCGGTGGGTTTTTGATCATATATCTAGTTTCTGGTGTTGTAGGGTCGTATTTGTCTTTTTTGTTCAACACCAGCAATAGTCTTGGTGCAAGTGGATCAATATTTGGTTTGCTCGGTGCACTCTTAGCATATTCTGTGCTTGGTGGACGGACTGATTTGCTAACCAGTATACTCATAAATATTTTTATTATTGTAGCGTATTCATTTCTCCCAGGGGCACGAATTGATAACTTTGGACATCTTGGAGGTCTGCTCGCTGGGTTTGTTATCGGTTTTATTTTTCTCATCGGTAAATTTCAGCTCGCAGTGTAGTGTATTGACTCAAAGACTAGCTCACAGCACAACAAATGCCTAACTCATCAAAAATATATCACTACATTTCAGACAGTGTGTTTCAACATATACAACAAGAGACAAATCTGGATACTCTCAAGAAACTCTCAAAAATATCTCAGCAACCTCATTCATTATGGCTGGATCATACTCCTGAAAAGATGAATATTTTGGCTAAAGCTCTGACTAGCATGTCTGTGATTGAAACTCTAGTCATCGTACTATACGATATACCGCACCGAGATGTTTCGGGTAGTTATAATACTGGAGGTCTTCAAAGCTCAGCTGAGTATCTCAACTGGATCAAGCAAATATCCAAAATCTTATCAAATAAATCAGTGATAGTCATCGTTGAACCTGATAGTTTGGCATCGATAGATTTACTTTCTGTAGATGATAGGATTTCACGGTATGAACTAATGAGTGCGTCAAGTGAAATATTTTCAAAAAACAACCAATTTGCTAGGATTTATCTCGACGCTGGCAATCCAAACTGGGTAGAGCCTAAAGAAATGGCACAGAGACTACAACAAGCTGGAGTATCACTAGCACAAGGTTTTGCTATAAACGTGTCAAATTTTGTGGCTGATACCAAGTGCATCGATTATGGAATGCAAATCTGTAGTATCCTACCAGACAAAACTTTTGTGGTTGATTCGAGTAGAAACGGTAACGGAGAAGATCCTTTGCAAAAATGGTGCAATCCAGTCGGGAGAAAACTAGGTAGGGATCCAGTACTTTTTGATGATGAGTCACGGATAGATGGATATTTGTGGATCAAAACACCGGGGCAATCTGATGGTAGTGAAAATGGTGCTCCGCCCGCTGGTAAGTGGTACCGTGATTATGCAGTTGGACTTTGTATGAATTAGTGTTTTGCATTGTTCTGGTCTAGACTCTGAATAGTTATTGACAAAGTCTCAAAACAGCATCCTTTTGAGTGAATATGTATATCATTCCAGAAGTGTTGAAACAAAAAATTGGTGAGCATGTCACAGTTGGTGGTTTTGTGCACAGTATTCGAGATCATGGTGGGCTGATTTTTATCGACCTGCGAAACGACTCAAAGATATTGCAGTGTGTCATCAATCCACAGGCTAACAACGATACATTTGAACTTTCTCAGCATATACGTAGTGAATTTGTCATCAAAGTAGAAGGTAAGATTCAACCACGATCATCTGACACAATCAATGAAAATCTAGAGACTGGAGAGATAGAGCTATTGGTAGAAAAGTTAGAAATAGTCGCTAAAAGTTTACCACTCCCTTTTGATATTCACGCCGAACAACACCTTGCCAATGAGGATATTCGCTTGAAATATAGGTATTTGGATTTGCGTCGCGAAAAACTAAAAAACCTTATGGTGATGAGGCACAAACTGATTTTAGCTATGAGAAACTGGTTTGACAGCGAGGGGTTTGTAGAGGTTCAGACTCCGATTCTGGCTAATTCATCTCCAGAGGGTGCACGAGATTATCTGATTCCTAGTCGTCTCCACGCAGGCAAGTTTTATGCACTACCTCAGGCGCCGCAGCAGTTTAAGCAACTTTTGATGGTAGCAGGGTTCAATAAATACTTTCAAATCGCTCCGTGTTTTCGCGATGAAGATCCTCGGGCAGATAGGGCAATAGGGGACTTTTATCAATTGGATTTAGAGATAGCTTGGGCTGGTCAAGAAGATATTTTTGTCATGTTTGAAAAATTTGTGTCTGAGGTGCTAGTCCGTCCAGAATTTACCGCTAAAAAACTAAGTGAAACCACATTTGCTCGAATCAAGTATGATGACGCCATGAACAACTACGGCTCAGACAAGCCTGACCTCAGATTTGACCTCGGCTGGAAAGATGCTAAACCAGTGTTTGCTGGGAGTGAGTTTAGGGTTTTTGCAGATATGTGCGCTGATGACAGTTCGCGTGTCCAAGCTCTCAGAGTACCAAATGGAGCGGCACGATTTAGTCGTAGTGACCTAGATAAAATCCAAGATATTGGGCGTCAAAACGGACTACCGGGTATTGCCTACATACAGTATTTTGAAGAGGGTGACAAGAGTCCAATTTTCAAGTTTTTTGGAGATGAGTCTACACAATTAGCTAAAAAAACAGAAATCAAAGATAAGTTTGGGTGTGAAACTGGTGATTTACTCCTCTTTGTGGCAAACTCTGACAGACATATCGTGTTCAAGGCTCAAAATCAAATGAGGCTTCACATCGCCAGAGAAATGAACCTAATTGATGAAAATGTGCTAAAATTTGCTTGGATTTATGATTTTCCTTTTTTTGAGTACGATGAAAAGCTAGACAAGATTGACTTTTGCCATAATCCATTTGGGGCTTGGAAACCTGATGAGGGTATGACAAATAGGGAAACTTTAGCAAAATATGAGAGCGAGGGTAGGCTGACTGACCTGAGAGCAATTCAGTACGATATCACCTGCAACGGCTATGAGATATCCAGCGGTGGAGTGAGAAACAACAATCCTGATGATTTATTGGCAGCCTTTCAGCTAGTTGGATATAGTGAGGACGAGGTAAAATCTCGCTTTGGTCATATGCTCGAAGCCTACAAATATGGTGCACCATTTCATGCTGGGTTTGCACCGGGAATCGATAGGATTATGATGATTTTGACTGGGGAAACAAATATCCGTGAGGTGATTGCCTTTCCAAAAAATGGCTCAGGTGTAGATCTCATGACCGATAGCCCCAGTGTAGTTCGTGATATCCAGCTCAAAGAACTCAGTATAAAAGTAGTATAAAATGAAGTGCGTTTGTGAAAAAGAAAAAAGTTCGCCGAAATCCAAATGAAGCCATTTTAAACCTACGACAGATCAGCTTTGATAATCATTTGCAGTCTCAGGGTGAGATCGAGCTAGTGCTGGACAAATTTATCGCTCCACTCCTACAAAGACAGGGCATATCAGCTAAAATCATAGTAGGCAAGGGTATGAACTCAAGCACATTTATAGACGGCAAACACCCGTTGAGGTACTACACAGAATGCTACCTCAGCAAACTAGGACTGTACTGGAAAAACGGATTTTTGACTGAGGGCAAAGAGGGGGTAATCGTGGTCGGTTTTGAGTAAATAGATGA
>JAYWFX010000102.1:0-1952 GCA_043778575.1 bacterium
GATCCTGCTGTGCTATGTACCCAGTATAGCGGAGGTTACAAGAGTGCATGTTATTACTACCTTGGTCGCTACCTACTCAAAATCACCAAAGACCCCTATCAAGCCCTCCAGAAATGCACTCAATCAGGAGATAACACTGACATAACTACATGTATTCGTGGAATGGGAGCTGGTATAGTGCGTGCTGATCTGTATCACCCAGAAAAAATGGAAGACTATTGCAATTCCGTACCATTTGCCAAAAGTTCATGCATCCAAGGAGCAGTAAACTATCATCTACTCATGATATCTAGTGAAACTGAGACCCGAACCAGCATGTGTGCAAACTTTGTAAATCAAGCCAACAAAAATCTATGCAATAGCCTAATAGATAGTAGCCCATTTAAGTAGATACTAAATATAGGTTTTAACGGGTTGCCAAAATGATATTTTTTGGATGTTATACCCAAAACAATCAAATCATCTCGAATGAATACGGAAAGGCAAGATTTAACCATCGATAGACAATTACTGTATCCAAAAAGCTGGACACCCTATCAGCGTAAAGTCTGGGATTGTTGTTACCAAGAAAAACGATATGAAGATATCACACAGTTAAAAGACAGATTATCAACTGATCCGACCCAATTTATTATCCGCTGGCTACCCAACAGAATCGTGATTCTAAAACCTTCAGACAACTGTCGAGATCCAATAAAAACGTTTTCCCTGATCAACCAAAGAACCAGTAAGTCAAAGCTTAATTCAGATATCAATACCAAGATAAAAGACTCACGACTCAGCACTGCATATCAAGCCAGTTTATTATTTTTTAATGACGAGGCAGGCAGTTGGGAATTTGAAAAAACTGTAGATTACATAACGACTCACCCCGTAGCATACGAACTCACACACGATCTACAGAGCTGTTATGATATTCTGTATAGTAGCCTACCGATTCTAGATGAAGAGGATTTGTCGGTGTTACAAACCGAAGTAGAACTAAAAATCCTAGATCTAGTCATGAGTAAAAATGAATCTGACACTCAGTGGTATGAATACAATGAATTGAGAACCCAATATCAACATGAGGTTTCAATCAATCTCCTTAATACTATATTTCCAAAGGGGTTACAAAACTATGATTTACAGGATGTAGAAAAATATGTACCTCCAACACTGAGGGAGAACTACCAAGCAAAGCTCACTGAAAAAGTGTCACAGACCCTGATGATTCTCAGTAAGGGAGTCACAATAAGACGAGCATATAACAACTGCATTTGCACCATAAGAAAGCAAGGTAGCATATATATTTTTGAATGGGGATTGTTTCCCAACACTAGATCCAATAGATTTCAGACACATTACAAACTCAGAAAAATACAATTACTGATACTAGAGAGTGTGCCGATTATTGATACAATGTTTACCAGCAGAGGAGAATTAGAGGAGACGATGGTCAAACTAACGAGAAAAAATGCAGAAATCAGTACGGTGGAAAAAGTTATCAGAATGTTAAAATATATTGATTTAGGTAAAAAGATCTCTTTTGCAGTTGAGGATGGTCGCAAGGTGTACGTCGAATTATCTCCAATAAACAAAGTCATAGAGTTTCCCTACCTGATCGAAATCCTAACTATCGACAAAACTGAACAGACTAAAGCTTTACACAACCATAACTGCACCAGAAAAGAAGCTATTTTAAAACTAGCGAGACTCATAAATCAGTGTCCTGATTACCATAAATCATTTCCATTTTTTAATAACAACTAAAACCCCTGAAATCAAATCTACGTATATTTGATTTCAGAAGTGTTGATTTCACCAAGAGTTATGGTTATCTATGTCTACATGTATTTGACCAATGACTCAGCGACGTTTGCCTTTGTCCCGTTATCAAATTGCACATAGATCATATTATATCGAACTCCGTTTACTACGCAGTAACCAACCTTTTGCTTGAGTACAGCCAT